>CAZOAT010000024.1:20737-31636 GCA_964577965.1 uncultured Gemmatimonadaceae bacterium
ATCGGATCGATCGCGATCTCATACGGCGCCTGCGGCGTCAGCACCGGGTCATCCGATACGTATCGCACCTTTTCCGGGGCGTCAGCGTCAAGAACGCACCAGCCCATCGAATAGATGTTCCCCTCAGCGACAGTTGTTGCACCGTGGATCGGCAGTAGCCAGCCGAGCTCTGTCCGGATGGGTGCGGCCCCGGCTCCGACTCGCGCACTGCGCCAGCTGTCCGGCTGTGGACCGACCAGAGTCACACCGTCTTCCGGCCACGCCGACTCGAGCTCAGCGGTTCTGACGCACACGATTCGGGGCAGCGGACGGTGCAGGATCACATACTGTCCGTCGATCTTCTCCGGAAGGATCACGCAGTTCTTGTTGTCGCCCTGCATGCGCGGACCGTGGCGACGATACCGTTCCGGCGCGAGGAGGTCGTCGGTCGTGATCAGGCACACGCGGATCCCAGAGGGCGAGTAGCCAGTGTAGGTGATTGCGTAGCGCTGTTCGTCTGCGAACCAGGTGATGCGGGCATCCTCCACTCCCCATTCCTCATACGGTTCATCGGGAGACACGGCAGGAGTGTCCCACACCTCGTCGATGCTCCGTCCGTCGGACGACGTCGCAAGCGTCAGGAACGAGCGCCGTGTATCGCTGTCGTACACGCGAACGAGCAGGACAACCACCCCGCGCGCATGGTCCAGCGCCACCCCGGGATTGAACGTCCCGCTCGCTGTGACGAAGGAGATGTCCGACGGAACCACGATCGGGTTGGTGGAAAAACGCTGGAGCTCAGCAGTCATGTTCTGTCAGCCATTGCCGGTAGAGGCGTTCGAAGTTGGCACCTGGATCCTCGTAGTACTTGTCGGCGCTCACGTCAGCAATTCCTGGAATCGCGCCACCTGCAGGACCGGCGTTCTGCGCGGTCCGGAATCGACGAAAGACATCGACTGCAGGCTTCTCGCTTCCATCCGCTCGAAGAAGGCCGAAGGTACGCTCCCGAACGGCAGTAGCGAGCGGAGGCCTGTCAAAGAGGTCTGCCGTGTAATCCGAATAGCACCAGGCATATGCGCCCGCGGCGCCGCTCGCAACCAGTCGCTGCAGGACCTCGTCGAAGTATGCGGCGCCTTCCTCCTCGCTGGCGAGGTACTGTGAGCGAGGATTCCCGAGAAAGTCGTCATCGATGAAGAAACCGGCGCTTCCCCCCGGTGCCGTGCACAAGCCGAACTCCTGCATGAGCACAGCCCGGTTGCTGCCGGCCAGGCCTGCGGTCAGCGCGCAGGCGAATGGGGCGAGCTCCGGATCGAGGGGTGAGCGCGCGGCGTCGCAGTACAGCGGGTAGGCGTGCATGACGTCTTCGTCCAGCACCGAAGCGAGATCATCGATCCGCATGTTGTTCCCCGTCGTCAGCGAGGGCAGATGCGCACCTATCCGCACGGGGATGCCAGGCGCGGTCCGCTTTACCGTATCTGTCAGCAACTTCAGCCAGGCCCTCGCGGACTCGCGCGATGGTGGTCGCTGCGCGTCGTCGATCTCGTTGGCCAGGTCGAAGGCGCGTATCGAGTCGTCGCCCGCGAGCGCGCCAGCGCACGTGTCTGCCAGGAGGACCAGCGAGGACAGGACCAAGGGGTCAGAGTAGATGTTCCGCGCCCCGCCGGACGCTTCCCGCATCCAGTCCGGCCACCAGATGCGCCCGCTCATGTTCAGCACCACGATGGTCGGAACGACGCGGAGTCCCGCGTCTTTCGCCGCCCTTACCGTCTGCATGAGCCGCCCGACCATCGCTGGTGCGACGGTCATTGGAGCGGGAAGAAAGTCTTCCGCGAGCGCAAAGACGCGGACCGATTCGAAACCGATATCGGAGATGTGCGCCATGTCGTCCCGCACGACGGCGGGATCGAATTCCCGCCACATGTACATCGCCGTACTCCGGGGCCAGTAGTTCACGCCGAGCTCGAAGCCGCGACGCGCTGTATGTGCTTCAGGCGGGGTTCCGGCGGGCTCCGGGTCAGCAGCGGGGTCAGCGGGTCGTGCGGTCTCCGATTGCATGGGGCGGGAAAGCGTAGCGCCCCGGCCGACCTGCGGCAATGAGCGCCATTTGAGGGAGTACGTGACAAACCGGCGTCAGGTGGTATGTTCTGCGCCTTGGCGGCCGCAGCGGCTCAGGTGCTGGGGCACCGCGCAGTCCGCCGGGTGGCATTTTCCCGAATCCATCAGCCGAGAGAGGTAAGCGGTGACGAGCTTGCTTGGGACTTTGGATTGGGTGGTGATCGCGCTGTACTTCCTCGTGGTGTTCGCGGTCGCGATCTGGGCCACGGTGCTGGAGCGTTCCAGCCGCGAGAATTCCACGGACTACTTCCTCGCCGGACGGGATGCGGGCTGGTTCGTGGTCGGCGCTTCGCTGTTCGCCTCCAACATCGGCTCCGAGCACCTGGTCGGACTAGCCGGCACTGGCGCGGCGAGCGGCATAGCGGTGGCACAGTTCGAGATTCTCGCTTCGCTCATCCTGCTGATTCTCGGCTGGCTCTTCGTCCCGTTCTACCTGTCCAGTCGGGTCTTCACGATGCCGGAGTTCCTCGAGCGCCGGTACTCAGCCAAGGCACGCTGGTACCTTGCCGTAATCTCCATCATCGGATACGTGCTGACCAAGATCTCCGTCACGATCGCGGCCGGCGGCATCGTCTTTCAGGCGCTGATGGGGATCAACTTCTGGACGGGGGCGATGATTGTCGTCATCGCCACGGGCATTTACACGGTGTTCGGCGGTCTCCGCGCTGTGCTCTATACCGATCTGATGCAGATGTTCGTGCTGATCGGTGGTGCGCTGGCGGTGACTTTCCTCGGTCTGAATGCGCTCGGCGGCTGGGGAGAGATGACGGCGACGGCCGCGCCAGGCTTCATGAGCCTGTGGAAGCCGCTGTCCGATCCGGATTTCCCGTGGACGGGAATCCTGTTCGGAGCGCCGATCCTGGGTGTGTGGTACTGGTGTACCGACCAGTTCATCGTGCAGCGCGTTCTGGCCGCGCACGATCAGAACCACGCCCGTCGCGCGACGATCTTCGCCGGTTACCTGAAGCTCCTGCCGCTGTTCATCTTCGTCATCCCCGGCGTTATCGCTTACGCGCTCGTCGAGCAGGGCCGTATGCAGCTTGGCGCGCCGGATCAGGCGCTGCCGACTCTGGTCGCCACGCTGCTTCCTGCCGGCCTTCGCGGACTCGTCGTGGCCGGACTGCTGGCGGCGCTCATGAGCTCGCTGTCGTCCGTATTCAACTCCACGTCGTCGCTCGTGACGCTCGACGTCTACAAGAAACTCAGACCGAACACGTCCGAGCGACAGCTCGTGCTGGTCGGGCAGTCCACGACGGCGGTCCTGGTCGGATTCGGGCTGCTCTGGATTCCGCTGATGCAGCTCATCTCGGGGCAGCTTTACCAGTACCTGCAGAGCGTGCAGGCGTATATCTCGCCGCCCATCGCCGCGGTGTTCCTCGTGGGCATCCTCTGGCGGCGGGTGAACTCGACGGGCGCAATTGCGTCGCTCCTGACCGGCTTCGTTCTCGGCATGGGACGGCTTGTGGCGGAGCTCAACAAAGGGCGTCTCGAAGGTCTCCTGTTCACCTATGCCGACATCAACTTCCTCCATTTCGCGATCATTCTTTTCGTGATCTGCGCTCTCGTGCTGGTCGGGGTGAGTTTGCTCACCAGTCCGCCGCCCGCCGAGAAGGTGGAGGGGCTGACACTCGCCCTGAAGCCGGAACGATTTGCGGACGCGGCGGGATGGCGCCACAACGACAGGCTGCTGAGCATCGGCCTCATCATCCTGGTCGGGGCACTCTGGATCTACTTCTCATGATGAATCGGCCGCATCCCGCGTGGGCACGTTTGCGTAGCCGGACGCCGGTGCCCTTCGTCCTGTTCGGGGTGTGGCTCGCGGCTGCTGCCTGTCAGCCTGCGCCGGCAACATCGGAGCCGCGGCCCACGGTAGTCGAGGTTGCCTCCTACGAGCCGGCAACCTCGCTGGGACAGCTGTTCCACGACGTACAGATCGCCGCCCTGTTCCCTGACTCCAAGACTTTCGTCGACGCCCGGCCCCGCATCAGTCCGCAGGAGATCGTCCGCCGGTACGGGGTGGCGCGTGACTCCGCGGCGTTCGACCTGCGGACGTTTGTGGAACGCCACTTCGAGATCCCGGCGCCAGTTGGCGCCGATTACCGCTCCGATACTGCACAGACGATGGAGCAGCACATCCGCGCGCTCTGGCCGGTGCTCACGCGACAGCCGGACGCACCGGATGCATTGTCCTCGCTGATCCCGTTACCAAACGCGTACGTCGTTCCGGGCGGACGGTTCCGTGAGGTCTATTACTGGGACTCGTACTTCACGATGCTCGGACTCCTGGAGAGCGGGGAACACCGCCTCGTCCGCAGCATGCTGGACAACTTCGCGCACCTCGTTCGAACCACGGGACACATTCCCAACGGGAACAGGACGTACTATCTGAGCCGCAGCCAGCCACCGTATTTCGCGGCCATGGTCGGCCTGTACGCCGGCCCCGATACATCCAGTGCGCTCCCATACCTGGATGCGATGGAGGCGGAGCACGCCTTCTGGATGCAGGGCGCCGACGGTTTGCGCCCCGGCGAGGCGCATCGTCGTGTTGTGATGCTCAACGACTCGTCGATCCTCAACCGCTACTGGGACGACCGCCCACAGCCGCGGCCCGAGTCGTACCGCGAGGACTACGAGCTTGCGCAGACTCTGCCAGAGCATCAGCGGGAGGCATTCTATCGGAACGTGCGCGCTGCCGCGGAAAGCGGCTGGGACTTCTCCAGTCGATGGATGCGCGATCCCTCCGATCTGCGAACCCTGGAGACTACGGACATCGTACCGGTTGACCTGAACTCGCTGCTGTATCACTCGGAGCGGCTAATAGCGGCGCTGCGGGCGTTCCGCGGCGCACCGGGCGACACGGCAGAGGCTCGGCGCTTCGCGCGCGCTGCTGACGACCGGCGCAACTCGCTCCTGGCCAGGGCCTGGGATCCGGCAACGTCGTTCATTTACGACTTTCGCTGGCGGACGGGTGAGCGCGTGAGCGATCGCCCGACGCTCGCCGCGGCCGCACCGCTGTACTTCGGGCTCGCGACCCCTGAACAGGCACGCGCGGTCGCCCGGCGCCTGGAGCGGGAATTTCTTCGCTCCGGCGGCTTCGTCACGACCCTGATCGCGTCCGGGCAGCAGTGGGATGCGCCCAACGGCTGGCCTCCATTGCAGTGGCTCGCGATCGAAGGAGTCCGCCGCTACGGACGTGGAGATCTGGCTGAGACGGCAGGCGCGCGGTGGCTCGCGCTCAACCGACGTACATATGAAGGGACGGGCAAGATGACCGAGAAGTACAACGTCGTCGATCCCGATGCGCGTGCTGGTGGTGGGGAGTACCCCACGCAGGATGGATTCGGCTGGAGCAATGGTGTCGCACTCGCGCTGCAGCGGCGTGCGCGAACATCAGGTGCGGTTGTCACTCCTCCCGGTAGAGCTGCGGTATCCCGCTCGTCCGCAGATGGCCCGGCATCAGCGATAGCCCATACTGCACCGCTAAGTCGGTGAGATTCCAGAGCTGGATGTCCGTGCTGACCGCGTAGCGCAACGGAACCAGCTGCCCGTCTTCGATCCGGTAGGTCCACAGCTCGTTGTGCTTGAGCCCCGACTGCTCGACCGCCGCGAGGGTCTGCGTCAGTCCCTCGTGCAGCGTGCGCACGTACCGCTCGAGCCCCGGATCCCTCAGATTGCCGGACTCATCGAATGCTGCGTTGATCTGATTCGTGAGTCCCAGCAGCAGGAGGTTCACTTCACGTCCCCACACGACACGTGGCGAGTGGTAGTGATCTCTGCGGAAGTTCTCCCAGATCTCCGGCGAAGCGTACGCGTCGTTCGCTGCCAGCGGCCCCAGGCCGGCAACGAACACGCCCACAGGATACTCGACCAGCAGCGCCCGGATGTCGCGGAGTTCACGGGCTTCGGAGCTGCGCAGTGGCTCCAGGAACAGTCGAGTCGCAGGATCGGTGTTCACCACCGGGACTGGTGTTCCTGCTGCATCGAGCGACAGCGCCAGAAACTGAATGCCCGAAGCGCCGAGCCCACGCGCCGCGACAAGCCCCTGCCAGTACAGCCGTTCCTGCTGCGGCAGGGAAGCCAGTTTTGCATGCACGCGGTCCTGCACCTGCTGTGCGCTGAGCCCCACCCAGAAGTGACTCTCGGCTGTCTGCCAGTTATCGATCGCCCGAGTCAGCGCAGCGGTGTCGGCGATGTATCGTGCGAGCACTGAGCGGCTCACCGCCGGCGCGGCTGCCTCGAGGGCAGGCGTGTCGTATCCCAGGGCGTGCAGGGCGCTGACGATGCTGCCGAGCGACTCCAGCGCGGCCGGCACCCAGACGGCGTTGATGTCCAAGGCATATCGGCCGCCACCATACCCGGCGTTGCTGTCCCGCCAGCTGCCGGGGAACCAGCCATCGGCACCGCGGGAGGGAAAGCTTACCAGGTTGGTGGCGATCGGTTCGCGCGCGTACGGCTCGCTGGTTCGCGCAACGTACTCGAGGTTGCGCAGCAGCAGCGTAAGGCGGGAATCGGTGCCACCGACCAGCGCCGGCTCGGTCAGGAATTCGCGCTTCCGCTCAGCCGTCACCCTGTCGTCCGCGAGATAGCGTGCGACCATGACGGGAAACTGAAAGTCGTCGTCAACCATGACGTAGTTCTCGCGCACCGCCTGCAGGTTGCCGAGCAGCGCGCGGGCTGCGGTCAGGACGCTGTCTGCCTGTGCATTCTCACCACTGTCCAGGTGCGCGAAGTAGCTGGCCATTCGCGCGTTGTACTCTGCTGCATTTTCCCGGATAGCCTGGCTGCCGAGTGCCTCTTCGTGGCTCACCTCACCAGTGGGCGTGAGCTTCCGCAGCACGCTGGCGATGACGTGCTCCGCCATGGCGCCCTTCCATATCGGCTGCATCATGAGCGCCGACATCAGCATGTCTCTGCCGAAGTAGGTGGCGTAGTTCGGCAGCCCCGCCATCAGCTTCTCCTCGTAGGACATCACCTCGAGACTGCGAATCTGCCGCTCCAGGCGCCTGAACCTGAGGCCCCGATCGCGCTCCTCAGCACTGCGGGCGCTTTCCGGAATGGCTGCAATACGGCCATGCTCCGCGCGTGCCTGCTCGAAGAAGCGCAGGAATCCTTCGCTGAAGATCTGATCGCGGTCGAGAGGTGTGAGAGCCGTCGCGTCGGTCGTTACCGCGAGAGTGAGGTGAAGCGGCCCACCGGAGCGTGAACGGATTACAACGCGGTCCGGGTGCTGTGTGACATCAGCCTCCCGTGTGTCGGTGCGCACTTCCAGCATCAGCCGGTTTCGCCCGTCGAACGTCGGCTGGGTCGCGCGAACGGTCCATGCTGAATTCGACTGGCTGCCTGTGACGACCGGCCGCAGCCTCTGGCGTAGTTCCTCGAGCGACACGGCACCGAGCAGCGCCAGTTGCGTGCGACGCTCCTCCGCGGAAAGCCGTTCAATGTGCGCGATCGCGTCGAGAAGCTCCGGCTGCTGAATCGAGGGCTCATCGAACGGTTGGAGATGCCCTTCCTGGTGTTGAAAGTCGCGCTCAAGGCGCATGGATCCCAGGAGAAAGCGCCCGATTTCCACCGTTGACGCTTCCGTCAGCAGCGTGTACTCGATTGTGGATCGATTGCCGGTGCCCCGTGTCAGTGCCTGTCCCGTGCCCCAGCGAAGCTGTGCCGGATTCCCGGACGTGTCGCGAATGGTGAGACTGGCGCTTTCGTTCGCAGCGTTGGCCAGCAGGTTGACGATGCGGCCGTGGCGCTGATTGAGATACACCTGCATGACGTTGCCGCGAACGTCGCGATAGAATCGCGTGCGGTAGCCCTCGTAGGCCGAAGAGTCGTCGAGCTCCGCCTCAGGGAACTCGAGCACTGGCGCGATCGCGCGCGGCTGCGGAGCATCCTGCGCGGTCATCTGCGCTCCAGGCGCTGCGGCCTGGAGCAGAACAAGAGCGGCGAGGAAGTTCATCTTCTCCCTTCGTTCAGCGTCGGAAAGGCGCTCCGTCGGCGCGGTTGCGGCTCGCCCGCGTTCCTGGCGACGTGCCGCGGCAACGTATCCGACGGCTGCGCTGACCGCCACCCGCGTCCGCCGGGTGTGCCCGCTGGTCCTACATCACCTGGGTCGCCGCCGCATCGTGGGGCGTCGTCCCCGTTTCGATTGTCGTCTTCAGACGTGCCAGGTCCTCATCCATCTGCCGCTTCGGATCGGCTCCCAACAGCCGGGCCAGGGCGTGACCGGCGCCACCGGCCGGTGGGTTGTACGACATCCGCACCTGTACGCGGGTGCTTCCGTCCTCGTTCTGGTCGAAACGCATCACTCCGGCGTGCCTGAATGCGGAGCCATCGACAGTCTTCCACGCCACGAGCTCGCCTGGTATGAAGCGAGTGATCTCCGAATCCCACTCGAGTTCGGTTCCTCCGGGTCCTTCAACGGTCCAGTGCTGCAGTCCGGCCTCCGTCTCCCGTACCTGGTGGACGTTTGTCATGAACCGTGGCCAGTTCTCGTAGTCTGTGCAGAAGGCGAAGACCTCATCGAGCGGTGCATCGATGTTGATCGTCTTCTGTACGTCCACCGAGCGGCGTCCACCTCCTGTGCCCGTCACGCGCTTGAGAGGCTTGTTGGTCGCACCGCGTGCGGCCAGTGCGAGCCCGGCAATGCCTGCGGCGGTGCCGGCCAACCCGCGTCGCTGCGCTCCGAGGAGCGCAAGCGCGCCACCTGTGACTGTCGTCAGCGCACGTGCCGCCGGCGTCCAGTTCTCCTGCCGCAACTCGAACTCGCCACCTGTGCGCGCCGTTCCGCCCTGAAGCGCCGGCACGCCCTCGGCCGAGTCGTGCAACTCGAGCAGGTCCTCGACCTCCTTCACGCCACGTACCCGGCGAACCCGACGCAGCAGTCGCCCTGCCTCGTGCCGGAGTATGGGGCCGGCAAGTGCTACAGTCCCGTCCTGTGCCGTCACCTGAAGTGCCCCCGGGTGCGACACGAGCCGTCCAAGCTCGGCGCGGGTGCGCTCCACCAGAACACGGTCGTCCACTGTCTCGTGCATGCGTCGGTGCCGGGCCATCGACACGACCCCCGTCACGCGGTTGCGCAGGTCGCGCGCGGTCTTGCCCGCCGCATCGCTGAGCGCATGTCCTGTGTGTACGACCTTGTTACTCAGCAGCTTTCGCCGCCGGTTGCCTCGACTCGGATCGAGGAAATACATCAGGGCAGCCCCCGCGCCGAGTGCTCCGAACACGGGCAGAGCTCCATTACCGTTTGGTTGTACGTCGGCGCCGACGCGGTTCTCGATCCGCCGTGCCGCTTCCGCGACGATCCGCGCCGCCGGCTTCTCCCTCGTTTGTCTCATCATCAGGTTCCTCCGCTGGTCGCATCCTGGCCATCGTCCCGCCCCCCTGGCAGACGTGTGGCGAGGGTGGTCTTCTCACAGGAAACGGCTGCACACGGGGGGCCAAACGGCCGTTTTCCGCGGCTGCGCCCGCCTGAAGCGCGGGAGGGCAAATTTCACGTGTTCAATTGCAGCATGCTGAGTTGACCAGGCAAACGTTTGGTGGTATCGTCTGCTGCCCTCCCTTGGCTGGCGCCGCTGGTCTCCCGATCAGAGACGTCTCCAGAATGGGTTTGGTCGAAGCTGATGCGCTATTCGCGGCTGCGCTCCTGGAGCGAGCCGATTTCCTGGTCGCGGACGAGTGCCGCGGCCGATCGAACCGTATTCCTCATTTCGTCTGGAGAAGTAATGAAGCGCACGTACCTCGCGTCCGTGGCGGTGGTGTTTGTCCTAACCGCCTGTTCCGACGCCCCGGTTCCCACCGCACCAGTCAGCTCCACGAACGCTGCCAATGCCGCAGTTGGCGGCGACATCATCCCCGGTCGCTTCATCGTCACGCTGCGTGACGGCGCGAGTCCGGCTGCTGTGACCCGCGACCACGGCGTGCGGCCTGACTTCACTTACTCGCGCGTGCTCAACGGCTTCGCGGGCCCGATGTCGGAAACGGCACGCAGCGGGCTGCTGCGCGATGCGCGTGTCAGCCGGGTGGAGCCTGATGGGATCGCGCGCGCGATCGAGACGCAGTCGGACGCCACGTGGGGGTTGGACCGGATCGACCAGCGCTTGCTGCCGCTCAGCACCAGCTACACGTACAGCGCTACGGGCTCCGGCGTCACCGTTTACATCATCGACACCGGGATCCTTTACGGCCACACCGACTTCGGTGGTCGCGCATTGGTCGGGTATGACGCAATTGGCGACGGGCGGAACGGACTGGACTGCAACGGTCACGGCACGCACGTCGCCGGGACGGTCGGCGGCACCACCTGGGGCGTTGCCAAGGACGTAACGCTCGTGGCCGTGCGCGTGCTGAACTGTAGCGGCTCCGGGACCTGGAGCGGCGTGATCGCGGGAATGGATTGGGTCGCCGCGGACAAGGACGGTCCGTCCGTCGCAAACATGTCGCTTGGCGGCGGCGCCAGCAGCTCAGTTGACGCGGCCGTTCAGGGGATGATCGACGCCGGTGTCGCAACGGCAGTCGCGGCGGGCAATGGCAACATGGGCGGAAAGGAGCAGGACGCCTGCAACTATTCGCCCGCGCGCGCTCCGAACGCAATGACGATCGGAGCCACGACGAAGTCCGATTCAAAGACCTCCTGGTCGAACTACGGCAGCTGCGTGGACTGGTTCGCACCGGGGGCGAGCATCACCTCAGCCTGGCACACGAGCAATACGGCGACCAATACCATCAGCGGTACGTCCATGGCCTCTCCGCACGTCGCCGGCGCGGCGGCACTCTACCTCGAGAGCAATTCCGCGGCGACCCCGCAGGACG
>CAZOAT010000025.1:0-31327 GCA_964577965.1 uncultured Gemmatimonadaceae bacterium
GCCGGATTCTTCAACACCTTGATCGTTTCGATGTCGTGCGGGTTGATGCCGCGGAGCGAGCCGCCGGGTCCAGGCTGAAAGGGCACTTCGTCGACGACGTAGAGCGGCTCGTTGCTGCCATAAAACGAGGAAGGGCCGCGTATCTGAATCGCGATGCCGCCGTCAGGAGTTCGTGAGATAATGAGGCCGGGTACCTTGGCCTGAAGCAGCTTCTCGATCGGCTCGCCGGCGTTTCGTTCGATGTCATCCGCTGTGACCGCGGGGCTGTCGGGAGCTGGTGCTTGCAGTGCGGTGCCGGATGCACAACCTGCCGTGAGCCCGATCAGCACCCAGACAGAGAGCGCGGCGCGTGGTGAGGAGAGCGTCATGATTGGACGGCCGAACCGCTCGTAAGAGAGAGCATAAGCCGGGCGGACTGTCCGGCGCTGCTCATGGAACAGTTACTCATTTGGATGCGCACGGCAAGAGCCTGGCACCACGCGATGCGCCGGGCCGAAACGGCGACCTCCAGGTCCATGCCGTTACCCCGCCGGCCGGCGCCTGAAGACGCGCACGTAATCGACGAGCATGGTCGCGGGGAATATCGCATCCGACGCCGGATCGCCGTCGAAGTGACCACCGACGGCAAGGTTCAGTATGAGGAAGAAAGGCTGGTCGAGGATTGATCTGCCGCGTCGCTCCAGCTCTCCGCGTGTGACTTCATAATGGAGCGAATTGTCGACGAAGAATTGTACGTGCACCGAGTCCCACTCGACGCTGAACGTGTGGAAGCCGTCGGCGAACCTGCCATCCCGCAGCGAATAGGCGTGGGCGAACGGAGTCTGCCCGGAATATCCCGGCCCGTGCACGGCGGAGCTGGTGGTCATGGGATCGCTCCCTTTGTACTCCATGATGTCGAGCTCCCCGGACGCGGGCCACGGCGTCGCGGGAAAGCTCGACCCGAGCATCCAGAACGCGGGCCAGAGTCCCTGACCCGCGGGCAGCCTGATGCGTGCCTCCACGCGTCCGGGCGCCGCATCCATTTTGCCTCGCGTGTTGATCTTTGCTGACGTATATCGGCACGGCCCGTAATAACACGCCAGGCCCGGGGGCGCGATTCGCGCGACGATCCGGAGCCGTCCCTGTCCGTCGAGCGCGATGTTTTCGGGGGCGTCGGTGTAGTACTCCTTCTCGTTGTTGCCCCAGCCGCAGATCCCCGCATCGCAGCCGTCGCCGAGATCATAGCGCCATTTGGTGGTGTCAACGCGCCCCCCGACCGGCCCTTCGAACTCGTCGCTCCACACCTGGATCCACTCCGCAGACGCCGTGGATCCCTCGACCCCTCCCGGACCTGCGCGGCACGCGGCGAAAAGGCCGAGGAGCGTGAACCTGAGCGCGAGCAACCTCACTGCGACCACCACGTTGGCGTGCGATCCCACCGGTGCGAACGCAGCGCGGCGATCAGGTCCGGTGCCAGCGGCCCTGCCTCGCTCGCGCGAACGTTCGAGTTCACGTGCGCGGCCCTGCTCATCCCCGGGATCACGACGTCCACGTCTTCATTCGAGAGAACGAACCGAAGCGCCATCTCCGGCAGCGTCATCCCTTCCGGGAGAAGCTTCGCCAGCTCGGCGACGCGATCCACGGTCGGCTCGAGATTCTCCTTGAGGAAGTACACGCTGCGGAAGTCGTCCTCGGGCCAGCGGCTCGTTCTGGTGAGCACTCCGGTCAGGGAGCCCTCGTCGAATGGGACGCGGGCGATGACGCCAACGTTCAGCTCACGGCAGAGAGGGAAGAGCTCGTCCTCCGGTGCCTGGTCGAAGATGTTGTAAATCACCTGCACGCAGTCAATGAGACCCGTGCGCAGCGCGCGCATGCCGTTCCAGGGCTCCCATCTGTTGATGCTGATGCCGATGGCACGAGTGAGTCCCTCGTGCCTGAGATCGTCCACGGCGCGCTGCCAGCGGTCGTCCTCCGACCAGTCGTCCTCCCACACGTGGAACTGCAACAGGTCCACTGACGTCAGGCCCAGGTTCTTCAGGCTGCGCTCGGCATATTCCCGGACGTAGTCCGGCGGGAACACGTCATCCAGCAGGTCACCGCGACGCGACGGCCACTGTCGGTGCCTGGGCGGGATCTTCGTGGCGGTATACAGGCGCGTCGCAGGATTCGCGCGGACGATCTCGCCGAGCAGCCTCTCGCTGTGTCCCTCCCCATACGCGTAGGCGGTGTCGAAGAAGTTGCAGCCCTGGTCCACGGCTAGCTGCAGCGACTGCACCGGCTCGGCGCCTTCCGAGCCGTCCCAGTTGCCCATGCCCCACATGCCGTACCCGAGCTGGCTCACCCGCCAGCCAATGCGTCCGAAGATCCGATGTCTCATTATGGGAGAAAGATGCACGCGATCCAGCATCGGCGGATTCGTCGCCGGTGGCCGCTAGCTATGTGCCGCATCTTCCCGGCCGGGGCCAGCGGTGGTAATTCATGGGGGCCAGGCGCCAACAACTCCGCCCCCAACGAACAATGATGAACACCACAGCTGGATCAGGTCCAGGCGTAAGACGGTGCTTTCCCTCTCGGAACGAAGGGCGACTGTACGCCGCCCGCCGTCTGATTACGCGATCGCGGCGATCAGCCTTTCGGGACTTTCGGACGGGACTGCTGGCCGCGTGTGTCGCGACACTTCTTGTCGGCGCGTCGGCGTGGGCGCAGCTGCCCACGCCAGCGGCTTCACGGCTCGTTCCACAGCCCGCATCGGTCACGGCTGGGGGCGACCCGTTCGTGCTCACGGACTCGGCGAGTATTGTGATCGACTCCGGAAACGCGGAACTGGCGCGCATCGCCGAGCAGCTTGCGTCGCTCCTGCGACCCTCGAGCGGCTACACCATCCCGGTCTCGGTCAGCAGCAATTCGACTCGCGGAGCGATCCACCTTCGACTCCTGGCCGACACCGCGCTCGGTACCGAGGGTTATCAGCTGGCGGTGTCGCGCGATTCCGTGCGTATGGCTGCTAACGCGCCGGCCGGGCTTTTTTACGCAGTCCAGACCCTGCGCCAGCTGCTGCCCCCGCGGATCGAGTCGCACATGGCGCTGACGAACACTGCCTGGACCGTTCCGGCGGTCACGATTAGGGACTGGCCGCGTTTTGCCTGGCGCGGTGCGATGCTGGACGTCGCGCGTCACTTTTTCACCGTGCGGGAGGTCAAGCAGTACGTCGATCTGCTCGCTCTGTACAAGTTGAACGTGCTGCATCTTCACCTCACGGACGATCAGGGCTGGCGCATCGAGATAAAGTCGCGCCCGAAGCTCACCGGTGAAGGGAGTGGCACACAGGTGGGTGGCGGCCCTGGCGGGTTCTTCACGCAGGACGAGTACACGGAAATCGTGCGTTACGCACAGGAGCGGTACGTCACGATCGTTCCCGAGATCGACATGCCGGGCCACACGAACGCGGCGGTCATTGGCTATCCGGAGCTGAGTTGCGGCCGCCGTCCTCCGGCGCCGTACACCGGAACCGAGGTCGGCTGGAGCACGCTGTGCGCCGACAAGGAGGAAACGTACGCGCTGGTGGAGGACGTCGTGCGCGAGATTGCCGCTCTCACGCCCGGTCCGTACTTCCACATGGGCGGCGACGAGAATCCGATCCTCAGCAGCGAACAGTACAACACCTTTGTCGAACGCACGCAGGACATCGTGGCCCGGTATGGGAAGCGCATGGTGGGCTGGGAAGAGATTGCCAGGGCGCAATTGAAGCCGACGACGCTCGCGCAGGCCTGGCACACGGATTCAGTGGCGGCGAGCGCCGTCCGGTTTGGCGCCAGGATCATTATGTCACCGAGTCCGCGCACATATCTCGACATGAAGTACGACGACTCGACAGAGCTGGGGCTGAAATGGGCGGCGCTCATCGAGGTGCGCGATGCGTACGACTGGGATCCAGCCACGTACATGAAGGGCGTTGCCGAGGCGAACATCATGGGCATCGAGGCGCCGATGTGGACGGAGACGCTGCGGAACATCACCGCGGTACAGTATCTGGCCATGCCGCGGCTGCCCGCGCTCGCCGAGGTCGCCTGGACGCCGCAGAGTGCGCGTAACTGGGAAGACTTCAGAATACGACTCGCTACACATGCGCCCAGATGGAACTTCCTGGGCGTGAACTACTATCGCTCGCCGCAGGTTCCCTGGTGAAACGGATGGGGTGGGCGCCCTGCCGGCCGCGTGAACTGCTGGCGGCCGGCCTACCTCGCCAGTCTCCGCATGATAGCTCTGGCCGGTGCGCCTTCGTGTCCAGCAACTTTCATCGGCAGGACGATCAGGTCGTAGTCGCCCGCGGGCACTGACTCGAGCGCCAGTCCCTCGACGATCGGGATACCCCTGCCGAGCAGGATCCGGTGTGTCACAGGCTCCGGTGCCCCGAATCGCTCTGCCGAGATGTAGTCGATGCCAACGAGCTGCACACCCGCGTCAGCCAGCAGCTGAGCGGCATCTGGCGCGATGTAGGCAAAGTCGCGGTGAAAGACCGATGAGCTCATCCAGCCCCTCACTGAGCTTCTTGTCCGGAAGATCACCCTCTCCGCTGTGCGCCACGCGTGCCGGTTCAGTTCTGTTGCGTCAATCGACTGTACACTGTCCGGTATATCGATCACGCGGGCTCGACCGATCAGTGCTGTCAGCGCGACTCTGTCGATGGAGGCACCGTCGCGCATGAAATGCATGGGCGCGTCGATATGCGTTCCGCTATGCGCGCCGAGTGAGAACTGAGACAGCGTGAGTGCATCGCCCTTTCGCATGTCCTTCAGAAACTGGAAAGACATCGGCGCATCGCCCTCGTATACCGGTGTCGCGGCTGGATCCAGAGTGGCGGTAACGTCGATCCACCCGGTCGGGTCCGACACATCCGTTCGTGAAACGGGCGATCCTGAGGGCTGAGCACATGCAAGAATGCCCAGGGCTCCCAGCGCCACGACACAGCCTGGCCACCGCCTTCTCTCGACCGACATCGAACCTCCCGTAAGGTTGGTCTCAGATTACGTCATTGAAGCTGTCCAGCTCCCGCGCACGGGAATGCGAAGGCGGGAAGGATGCGGCTCCGCCAGCGGAATGGTAGTGTTGTACAACTGCGCGCCGGCGCCCTGACACCAACCGAGGTCAATGTGCAAGCACCCGCAAGAATCATCCGGAATGAACTGCTCCGAGCGCTGTTGCTGCCATGTGCAGTGGCGACATTCGGTTGCACTGTCAGCCAGCCCGTCTCCCAGGCGCCAGTCGTAGCGGTAGCGCCCGCCGGAGATGAGCAGGAGCGGCGTTTCGTGGATTCTGTGCTCGCCGGAATGACCCTCGAAGAGAAACTGGGGCAGCTCAATCAGATCTCGGGAGTTGGACAACCCACCGGCCCCGGCAGAGTGCCGGCGGGGTTCGAACAGGTGAAGAGCGGGGGGATCGGTTCCTTCCTCAATGTCGTGGGGAGAGACACGGTCACCGGATTGCAGCGGATAGCCGTGGAGGAGTCGCGCACGCGCATCCCGCTGCTCTTCGCGCTCGACGTGATTCACGGTTTCCGCACGATCTTCCCGGTGCCTCTGGCTGAGGCAAGCAGCTGGAATCCGGCCGCGGCTGAGCGCGCCGCGCGGGTTGCCGCAACTGAGGCAGCCGCGCATGGCATCAGCTGGACATTCGCGCCCATGGTGGACCTGGCGCGCGACCCTCGCTGGGGACGCATCGTCGAAGGCTCCGGCGAGGATTCGTATCTGGGCGCGGTAATGGCCGCGGCACGGGTGCGGGGCTTTCAGGGCAGCAGCCTGCGCGACTCGACCACCATCGCCGCGACGGCCAAGCACTTCGCCGCCTACGGAGCGGCCGAGGGCGGGCGGGACTACAACATCGCCGACGTTCCGGAGCGCACTCTGCGTGATGTCCATCTCCCTCCGTTTCGGGCGGCCGTGTGTGCCGGTGTCGAGACGCTGATGGCGGCGTTCAACGAGATCGACGGCGTTCCCGCCCACGCGCACAAGCGTCTCCTCACGGACATCCTGCGCGGTGAATGGCGATTCGACGGTACCGTGGTTAGCGACTGGACCGGTATTCTCGAGCTGCTCAATCACGGCGTCGCCGCGGACAGCGGGAGCGCCGGACGTCTGGCGCTCGACGCCGGTGTGGACATCGATATGATGAGCCAGATCTACAGCAGGCAGGGTCTGTCGCTCCTGCGTGCCGGAGCCGTCTCGCAGCCAGCTGTTGACGAAGCGGTGCGCCGGGTGCTGCGCCTCAAGTACCGACTAGGCCTCTTTGACAACCCGTACCGGGTAGGCAGCGCCGAACACGTGCAGGCAGTCACGCTCTCGGGTGAGCACCGGGCGGCAGCGCGCGAAGTCGCGCGCGAATCCATCGTGCTCCTGAAAAACGATCGCAACGTCCTGCCACTCTCCAGAGACCTGAGAACTCTGGCGGTGATCGGTGCGCTCGCCGCGGACAGCGGTGCCGCCATCGGCAACTGGGTGGCGCGTGGCCGCGCGGAGGACGCGGTGTCCGTGCTCACCGGCATCAGACGCGCGGTTTCCCCAGGCACGCGCGTCCTGTATGAGCGGGGCGCATCTCCCGTTCAAGACGATACCACGGGGATCGCCGGCGCCGTACGCGTGGCGATGCAGGCGGATGCCGTCGTGCTAGTGCTCGGCGAGGTGCCTGATCAGAGCGCGGAAGCAGCCAGTCGCGCCAGCATTGAACTGCCGGGTGCGCAGTTGCAGCTCGCGCAGGCGATTGCGGCGGCAGGGAAACCGGTGGTCGTCGTGCTGATGAATGGGCGGCCACTCGCCCTCCAGTGGCTTCACGACAACGTGCCGGCAATCGTCGAGACCTGGTTCCTGGGCGTCGAGCACGGAACCGCGACGGCCGACGTGCTCTTTGGCGATTACAATCCGGGCGGCAAGCTGACGGCGACCTTCCCGCGGGTGACCGGTCAGGTGCCGATTTACTACAACCATCGGAAGACCGGCCGTCCCCCGACCAGTGAGAAGTACACGTCGAAATACATCGACGTGCCCTGGACTCCTCTTTACCCGTTCGGCCACGGCCTGAGTTACACGAGTTTTCGGTACGCCGAGCCGCGACTCAGCGCCACTACCATGCGGCCTTCGGACTCGCTGCGGATCGAGGTGGACGTCACCAATGCGGGCGCGGTCGCGGGTGATGAGGTAGTGCAGCTCTATGTCCGGGACGACGTTGCGAGCGTCACGCGGCCGGTGCAGGAGCTGCGCGGCTTTCACCGCGTGCGGTTGACGCCGGGCGAGACCCGTACGATCGGCTTCGTGCTGGACGTCGAGGATCTGGCGTTCCACGACAGTGCTCTTGATCGAGTGGCGGAGCCAGGCAGCTTCACCGTGTTCGTGGGCGGCAGCTCGGTGGATTCGAAGCAGCTACGGTTCACACTCGAAACTGCCGATGGTCGTCCGGTTCGGGTGCCCGAGACGTGCGCCGCTGTGCGCTGACCGGCGCGGCGACGGCATCCACCAGCCCTGAGGCTGCGTCCCCCAAGCGTTTTACCGTCCCTGACGGTATGAGGCTTCCGAGAAGAAGTGCCTTGACAACTCCAGCTGCAGGTCGTAATTGAGTATCGGTCGGGGCCTGGCCGCAAGAAGCCTGGCTCGGCGTGGCGCGGGGTGATCCAGTCAGACTTTCTCCCCGGAGGGGTCCTACGCGGCTGCTTCGTTCGTCCGCATTATTGTTGTTGCTGGCTCCAATCTTGTCCGCCGCATCGGCACAGGTTGTCGATGTGGCCGGCACGGGCAGCCATTCCCGCAGCCCCGATCAGGTTTACCTGATCATCCGCAGCGACGATGCCGGAATGAGCCACAGCGTGAACATGGCTCTCGAGAAACTCATCGCAACCGGGCTTCCCGTCTCGGTGTCGGTGATGTTTCCCACTCCCTGGTACCAGGAAACGGTGGAGATCCTGAAGCGCCATCCCGCGGTCGCTGTGGGGATTCACCTGACGCTCAATTCGGAGTGGAAGAACTATCGCTGGGGGCCGGTATTGGGCCGAAGTGCCGTCCCGACTCTCGTTGACGACGAGGGATACTTCTTTCCCTCCAGCGAGGCGCTTCACCGGAACCGACCCGACGTGAAGGAAGTTGAGAGGGAACTGCGCGCGCAGGTCGAACGGGCGATCCGGTCGGGACTCAGGATCGATTACGTCGATTATCACATGGGCACGGTATCCGGCCACCCGGAGTTCCGCGCGATAGCAGAATCACTGGCACGCGAGTTCGGCCTCGGAATGTCGGGCTACTTCGGGGAGGCAAGACACGACCCCCAGTACTCGGCACCCCCCCAGGAGAAGGCCGACAGTCTGGTAGCCATGATCGACCGGCTTCAGCCGGGATTCAACATGGTGGTCACCCATGTCGGCATAGACGGGCCGGAGCTGGGTGCACTGGAGGACATGAACACCAGCGGTCCTCTGCCAGAGATGAGCAGTCACCGGCAGGGCGAGCTCGATGCTCTCACGTCCGCGCGGTTCAGTCAGGCGCTCAGGAACCGCAACGTCCAGCTCGTGACATATCGCCAACTGATCGAAATGCAGGGCCTGAAGACCATGCGACGCCCAGGGGGATAAGAAGCATGTGCGCTACTCGGAGGATTGTCATGGATAACACGCCGGTCAAAAATTCATCGGTGAAGAGTCGCTCCCGGCGTTTTCCCGGGGTGGGGATCTGCTTCCTGCTGACGCTGATTCTGAGTGGAACGGCATGGGCCCAGGAGATCCCGGTCTCCGGAACTGTGACCTCCACGACCGGCGATCCTCTTCGCGGCGTAAGGGTCCGTGTGGAGGGGACCGAAAACCGCACTTATACTGACGCCAGCGGGAGATACACTCTAAGGGCTCCTGCCAATGGGATTCTGGGTTTTTCTCTGATTGGCATGAGCCCGGTACAGGCACCTATTTCCGGACGGTTGACCGTTGATATCGCGATGGCTCGCGTGGCCCTGCTCGATGTTGTGACGGTCACCGGGTACACCGAACAGCGGCGAGCTGACATCACCGGCGCGGTCTCCAGTGTCAATGTCGAGAGCGTCGACAGGCAGACCACGGCAAGCGTGCTCCAGCGACTGGACGCCAACGTCACGGGCGTAACGGTCGATGCGAGCGGTTCGCCCGGTTCCCGGAGCACTGTCAGGGTCCGGGGCATCAGTTCGTTTCAGAACAACGATCCACTGTACGTCATAGATGGCACGCCCGTGTCGGACTCGTACATCAACTGGCTGAACCCCAACGATATCGAGTCAATCCAGGTGCTGAAGGATGCATCGGCCGCTTCGATCTACGGATCGCGCGCCGGTAACGGCGTCGTTATCATCGAGACCACCAAGAGAGGAGTGGTTGGACCGCCGCGTGCCCGGCTCTCGGTCAGAACCGGCGTTGCCGCTCCAGTTCGCGGCTACGATGATTTCATCATTCTGAACCCGCTGGACTACTTCCAGGTCGTCAAGACAAGCTACGAGAACGCCGGCCAGCCGGTTCCAGTGAGCATCACGTCCCTTTACGGGGACCCCAACAACCCCACCATTCCTGACTACACGTACGTGGACCCGGCAGCCTTTGCCGCGACGGATCAGTGGGGCCGGCCGGTGAATGTAAATGAGTCCGCGTATGCTTTTCCCAACAGGCTGATCATGCCAGCCAGCAGAGGGACGAACTGGTGGGACGAAGTATTCGGTCCGGCCAACGTCGCCGACTACAACCTCGACGTGTCAGGCGGCGGTGAGGACAACATGTACGGCGTTTCCTTCGGTTACTTCACTCAGGAAGGAACCGCCGCGTTCAACGCGTTCAAGCGGGGCAGCGTTCGCGTCAATACCTCATTCAATCGGGGCCGGTTCAACGTCGGCGAGAACATCGCGCTGTCGATCGAGCGGCAGCATGGTGGAATCCCGAATGACCCGGGGGGATTCGCCGAAGACGGCATCATCGGCAAGAATATCCTGATGCAGCCGATCGTCCCGGTATACGACATCGAGGGCAATTTCGCTTCGGGGAAGGCTGCTGCCCTGGGCAACCAGTCCAATCCTCTCAAATTCGCCTCGAGCGCCCGGAACAACATCAACAGGAACGAGCGGATCTTCGGGAACGTCTTTCTGGGTCTCGATGCCGCTCGCGATGTGGCATTGAGAACCAGCCTCGGGTTCAATCTGGGCCAGGGTGCATTCGTGGGCTTTACTGCGCCAACTCCTGAGAACCGCGAGCCGAACCAGAGCAATGCCCTCGGTGAGAACTCGAGCAGGTTCATGGACTGGACCTGGACCAACACCGCCAGATATCTGCGCGCGTTCAGCCGGCACAACGTGGACCTGCTGGTGGGGCAGGCGATGAGCGCGAACACGAATCGCTTCATTCAGGCGAGCATGAACGACCTCATCCTGACGGACATCAATTCGAGATATCTGCAGGATGCGCTCGGCGACGCCACTACCAAGAACGTGTTCAGCACCGGCGGTCGGAGCGCCCTGCTGTCGTTCTTTGGAAAGGCCGACTACAACTTTGACGAGCGCTACGTTCTGAGCCTTACGCTCAGGCGGGACGGCTCCTCGAATCTGAGCCCCGACAACCGGTGGGGTACTTTCCCCGCGGTCGGGCTTGGATGGAGGCTCGGCCGGGAGCCGTTCATGCAGGGCAACCAGATCGTCTCCGACGCCATGCTGCGGTTTGGATGGGGGGTTACGGGCAATCAGTCCATCCCATCAGGCCGGATCGTCTCCACGTTCAGCGGCGGACGGAACGATACCTTCTACGATATCCGAGGAACCAGCAACACGATCGTGCCGGGATTCAGGCAGACGTCCCTGGGGAACCGGAACCTGAAGTGGGAGGAAAACAGGTCCGTGAACATCGGCGCTGATCTCGCGCTGTTGAACGGCATGATCAACCTGGTCGTCGACGTGTACGAGCGGAACACGAACAACCTGCTTTTCGATCCTCCCCAGCCGGCGACAGCCGGCGTGGTGTCTCCACCGATTGTCAACATCGGGAAGATGCAGAACCGGGGGGTGGATTTTTCCATTGGCCACCGGGGCGTGAACTGGAGCGCCACTTTCAACGGCAGCCACTACCGGAACAAGATCGTCTCCATTGATGGAGAGCAGGACTTCTTCTACGGTCCGATATCAACGCGTTCCGGCAATCAGATCATAAACCAGATCGGTCAACCGATCGGCTCCTTTTACGGCCTGATCGCGGATGGCTTCTTCAGGGATGCTGCCGACGTGTCGAGCCATGCTACCCAGCCCGGAGCTGCCCCGGGGCGGATCAAGTTCCGGGATGTGAATGGCGACGGGGAGATCACCCTCGCCGACCGCACGATCATCGGAAGTCCGCATCCGGATTTCACGGCCGGCCTGGATCTGGGAGCGCGCCGGGGGAATTGGGACGTGAGCGCGACGCTGTTCGGGACGTTCGGGAACGAGATCTTCGACGTACAGAAGGAATTCTATGTCTTTCGCCAGTTCTCGACGAATGTCCGCAGCGACCTGCTGGCCAATTCCTGGACACCGGAGAACCCCAACGCCAAGTACCCTCGCCTGGACGTGAACGACGTCTTCAGCGGCGCGATCAGCAGCTTCTATGTCGAGGACGGGTCGTACATCAGACTGCGCAATATCCAGCTCGGGTACAACGTTCCGCAGTCGCTGCGATGGCTCTCAGCCACGAGAGTCTATGTACAGGCGGAGAACGTGTTCACGATCACCGACTACGAGGGGCTCGATCCGGCATTACCCGCAGCGAACGTGTTCGGACCTGCCGGCGACATCCGGGATCAGTACCGTGGAGTTGATCGGGGGGCATACCCGAGCAGCAGGACGTTCAGCATCGGCATAGTCACGAATTTCTAGCTATCGTCTTTTTCAAAGGAAGCGGAGACGATGAAAACAGTTTCGAAGCACCCACTGCTCCTGGGAACGGCGCTAACGATTCTTGCGTCAGCCACGCTGTACGGCTGCAAGGATTTCCTGGCGAGCAACGCGGCTCCCCAGGGCACACTGAACGAGCAATCGCTTGCGACCCGGCAGGGAGTCGAAGGCAGCCTCATTGCCGCTTATCGCGCGCTGGACTGGAACGCCGGCGTGGGAGGCGCCTGGGGCAACGCTGCCAGCAACTGGGTGTGGGGGAGCGTGACGAGCGATGATGCATACAAGGGGTCAGAGGCTATCGACCAGCCGCCGATCGATGACATCGAGGGCTACCACTGGGGCACCGGTAATTCCGAGGGCTACCTGAACGACAAGTGGCGTGGGATGTATGAGGGCATCGTCCGTTCCAACGCCACGCTGCGTCTCTTGAGGCAGGTCGTCGAGGAGAAGCCCGGGGAGATCCCCGCCGCTGATGCGGCAGGTATCGAGGGAGAAGCCACGTTCCTCCGCGCGCACTATCACTTTGAGGCGTGGCGGATGTGGGGGAACATCCCCTATTACCGCGAGGATGACGACGACTTCCGCAAGCCGAACGCGCTCAGCGCGGAGGTCGCGGCGGAAATCCTGAATGACCTCGACGCAGCCATTGCACTGCTGCCTGCTTCCCCGCGGAACGGTGATGTCGGTCGGGCGAGTCAGTGGACCGCGAAAGCTTACAAGGGTCGTCTTCAGGTTTATATCGGTGACCACTCCGGAGCGTTGACGACGCTGGGAGAGGTCAGGACCAGCGGACCCTACGCGCTCGAAGCAAGTTTTGACCGTGTCTGGACCGGTTTTTCAGAGTTTGCCAATGGCGCCGAAACAATATTCGCGTATCAGGCCTCTGCGAATGACGGAGAACCGGAAGGCAACAACGCGAACTGGGGCGAGCGGCTGAATTTCCCGCATGGCGGGAGCCATTTTGGTTGCTGTGGTTTTCATCAGCCGTCACAGAACCTCGTGAATTTCTACGGAGTCGACGGCGCCACTGGCCTGCCGCTCGCCCTGACCGACGCGAACTGGAATACCCGGGATGCGAACCTCACGGCGGCGACGCTTACGCCTGTGGATCCGCGGCTGGACTGGACAGTTGGCCGGGATGGCGTGCCCTACAAGGACTGGGGACCGCATCAGCCGAGCTGGATCAGGGACCCCACCTGGGGTGGGACCTACAGTCCCAAGAAAAACGTGCACGAAAGTGCCAGTGGCGCCGAGCAGCAGGCCGGCGGCTGGGCCCCGACCCAGATGAATTCCGTGAACATTCAGATCTTCCGCTACGCCGACCTGCTCCTGCTTCTGGCGGAGGCTGAAGTCGAGGTCGGTTCACTGGAGAACGCGAGAACGCTTGTCAATCTGGTCAGAACACGGGCAGGGGTTCGAGCGCAGGGACCCGGGACTGAGCGCGCGAACATCGCCGTACCAATCAATGATCCTTCGATCACGTGGGCACTGTACCGCATCGGTACGTACGGTTCATTTTCCGATCAGGCATTCGCGCGTACAGCCGTGCGGTACGAGCGCAGACTTGAACTGGCGATGGAAGGGCAGAGGTTCTTTGACCTGAAACGCTGGGGGATCGCGGACCAGGTTCTCAACGCATATCTGGCAGTTGAGAGCAACCGAAGAGCTCAGCTCGCTTCGGCGCAATCGTTTGGCCAGCGACATATGCTCTATCCGATCCCCGAAATACAGATCGAATTGAGCAGAGTAGCCGGTGAGAACAGACTACAGCAGAATCCGGGGTGGTAGGAGCCAGAGAACCCGGCTAGCGGTTCCGGATCGTGAAGGCCTGAAGGGAATCGCCTGTATTGGCGACCAGCAGGGCTTTGCCGCTCGGGGTGTTGATCAACGCCAGACCAGCGACGTTCAGAGGGGCCAGGAAGCCACTTTCACTCGGCGGTACGGGAGTGAAGTGGCTTCCCGTCTGTCCCCCCCCTTTCAGCCAGAGTCCGTTACCCGCGTCGGCCCTCGGTGTGTTTGGTTCGGCGTCGTACAGGTTTCCAGCCACGATGAGGTCGGCATGGCCGTCATCGTCCACGTCATGGACGACGATAGCCTTGATTGGTGCGATCTGTGCGAGGTTCGGCAACTGGACCGAGCGGAACGTTCCGTCGCCGTTGTTTCGCAGATAGACGCTCGCAAACGTCTCCGCCTGATAATGCAGGGCCTGCTTCAGTTGCGCTGCACTGAACACGTGAGGAATGGACGCGTCTGCGAATGAGGCATAGCTCGGGAACCGCAGACCAACCGTATAGATGGCTCGACCCACGGGAGCCAGACCAGGGAACGGGACCTCGGTCCCGTCTATTTCCTTCGTGAGAATGATGTCTGTGGTTCGGCTCCCCGAGAAATCCCCGGCATAGACCCCGAACCGGCTTTCCTCGGACGCGGTATACGTGTAATTCAACCCCAGATTGCCAGCCACGAGGTCGGGCCGGCCATCTTTGTCGAAGTCGCCCGTGGCCAGACTGAACCACCAGCCGCGCATCGGCGGCAGTCCGGTGGACTGCGTTACGTCCCGCAGTTGTCTCCCATCGTTTCGATAGAACTGGACAGGCATCCATTCGCCGACGGTTACCAGATCGAGGCGTCCGTCGCCATTGAAATCGATCCAGACCGCGTCGGTGATCATTCCGCCGGGGTCTGCCAGCGCCGGAGCGACGTCACTGGTGACGTCGGCGAACCTGCCGCCATCGTTACGAAGGAGATAGCTCCTGGTGGGATACGGATAATTGCGGGGCGTGAGACGCCCTCCCACAAACAGATCCGGGCGCCCGTCGCCGGTGAAATCCCCGGCCCGCACGGTGGCCGTGCTCGTCAGCATGGTCGGCAGGGCGCGCGGGTCCTTCAGGAATCTGCCGCTTCCGTCGTTGATGTAGAGGCGATCCTGCAGCAATGGGGACTGCGGCGCGAGCTTGTACCCGCCGCTCGCTACGTACAGGTCCAGGTGCCCGTCACCGTTGGCATCGAAGAACAGCGCGCCCCAGTCGTCATGGGCCCGGTCAGCAATCCAGGGTTGCCCCTGAAGGGATTCTTCGAAACTGCCATCCGCGCGCTGCAGGAAGAGCCTTCCGGGAACTCCGGATCCGCCACCTGCGAAAACGTCGTCGAGGCCGTCGCCGTTGACGTCGCCCACAGCCAGGGGAGGGCCCTGCCTGGACAACATGTAGGGCAGCAGTGACTGCACGCTGTAGTCCACGAACGTTTCGGCCCGGTGACGACCGTACAGGCCACCCAGGTCCAATGGCTGGAACACGCGGTCCGGGAGCGGTGAAGAAGGCCGGGGCCGTTCCCGCTCGGTTGCGTCCCCTTGTTTGACAATCAGCAGCCGATCGACGTCCAGGTCCTGCAGCAGCTGATATCGTCCATCCGGCCAGATCACTTCGAGGCTGTCCACGCGGTCCGCGCGACCCAGCCCGAAGTGGAGGCGATCGTCCATCGTGGACATGTAACCGCGGTACGGGGAGTGATAGATGTACTGCTTCTGTCCTCCGGCCGTGAGGATCACTTCCGATCCGATTGCCCGGCGATTGGGCGATTCGCCCTGTAGAGTGATCTGCAGATAGTGAGGCGGGTCATCCACGGGTCCCACGTTCTCGTAAATGAAGGCGGGAGCGTCGATGTTGTTCACCACGAGATCGAGTCTGCCGTCGTTATTGAGATCGACCTGGGCCGCGCCGTACGAAAAGCTTGGACGGTCCATGCCCCATTCGTTCGTGCGGTCGGAAAAGGTCAGGTCACCGCTGTTCCGGAACAGGTAATTCGGCACCTCGTAGCCGTGTAGCTGCGCGAGAAGCTCCAGGCCACGCCGCTGCGAGGCTTTCGGATCGCCACCGCGCCGCTTTTCCCTCAGCATGGCCGTCTGGTAATCGAAATCGTTGGTCGCTTTTGGATAACCGTTGGTGATGAAGATGTCCTTGTAGCCGTCGTTGTCATAATCTCCGAACAAAGCGCTCCAGCTCCATTCCGTGTATGCCACCCCTGCGAGCGTCGCGATCTCGCTGAAGAAGATCTCACCGTCATCGGTGACTCCATTGCTCAACTGCAGCGTGTTGACCGAATAATCCGGGCGAAATCCCTTGCTCTCGGACTCGAGCAGGGCTCCATACGTCATTGCCCCGCTCATGCGCTTTCGGCCGCTCAGCTTCTCCGGCATCATGTCCGCCTGGAGGATGTCGGGCCAGCCATCGTTGTTGAAGTCGGCTATGTCGACGCCCATCCCGGCAAAGCTGGTGTGCTTGAGCCATGCGCCGGCCCTGTCGGTGAATGTTCCATCGCCGTTGTTGATGTACAGCACGTCGTTGGGAGCGATATCGTTCGAGACGTAGATATCCGGCCAGCCGTCCCGGTTCACGTCGGCAACGACCACTCCGAGCCCGTATCCAACCTTCTCCAGGATGCCAGCTCTCCGGGACACATTGGTGAAAGTCCCATCACCGTTGTTGCGATAGAGCTGATCGTAACTGGCCGTGCTGCTGCTGGGTGCGCCTGCCGGGTGAATCTCCGCCTCGCCACGCGCGAAGTCCCCAGGCGAGTTATTGAGCACGAAAAGGTCGAGATATCCGTCGCGGTCGTAATCCAGAAAGGCAGCGTGTGTTGAAAAGCCGGTGTCGGCGATACCGTACTTTTCAGCCGATTCGGTGAAGGTGCGGTCCCCGTTGTTGATGAACAACAGGTTCGCCCGCTCCTCCGCTCTCGACCACTCGGACCCGGCAACGGAAACGTAGATATCGAGATAGCCGTCGCCGTTGATATCCACCATGCTCACGCCGCCCGCCCACGTCTCGGTCGTGACGCCGGCAGAAAGAGTGATATCCTCGAACCGCATATCCCCCTTGTTCAGATACAGGCGGCTCGTGACCTGGTTGCCGGCGAAGAAAAGGTCGGGCAGCCCGTCATTGTCGATATCGCCCGCGGCCACGCCTCCACCGTTGTACACGAAAAAGTTGGATTGAACGTTCACCGAATCGTTGGTGGTGATCGTATTGGCGAAAGCGACGCCGGTCCGTTCCGGGCTCAGGAGCCGGAACAGGGGGCGGTCGCTTCCTTCACCTCTGCATCCGGCCGTCAGCAGGACCGCGAGGAGAGCTGAGAGATGCCTACGCGGGAATCTCGTCATCGTGCCGAGACGTGCAGCAACCCGTCCGTCCCGCAGATTTTGCCGGCTCCGTGAGGCGGAGTCCGTACCGTGCACCGATGGTACGGGCGTGATGCAGTCATGCCCCCAATGATACGCGGAGCACATTGTGACCGCAGCGCCAGTAGTCCGCCACTGGTTCTTCCGAGCCGGGTTCGGGACAGGTATTTTCGACCCACTGAGCGCGTACAGTCGCCGACCCTCTTCCTGGTTTTTTCACCCACCCCTTCGAACGCGAGCGCTCCTCATGACTCTGGACCGCCGGCAGTTCCTGCGGACGACAGTTGCTGGCGCTGTCCTGACCATCACGGGTGGAGGCTGTGCCCCCGGCGCCGACTACGATCTCAGCACGCTGGCAAGGCCCGATCTGGTGAGCCTTCTCGGACCGGAGCGGGTGAGCGAGATCGGCACGAGATATCGGCAGATGGTTCCCGCCGAAGCCAGCGTGGGCGCGCTTCGCTCTGCGATCCTGGCGGTCCGCCCCTGGAACTCGCGGCTTCCATGGACGCAGATCCCGGTGGATGAGCTGGTCCGGGAGGATTTCGCCGACGGACGTACAGTCATCATCCAGGGGTGGGTGCTCTCGGTCACTGAGGCGCGGCAGTCCGCGCTCTTCTCTCTGATCCACGGGTGACGGCACCGAGCGACGTCAATGCACACTGACACGCGGACGTTGCCTGCCGGGAGTGTGCTCGAAGGTGACCTGTGCATCGTGGGTGCCGGCGCGGCCGGGATCAGCATGGCTCTGGACTGGATCGGGTCCGGGCGCACGGTTCTGCTGCTCGAGGGCGGTGGGTTCGAGTTCGAGCCCGCAATGCAGGATCTCTACCGCGGCGAAACAGTGGGTCTCCCGTACTACCCGCTCGACGCCGCACGGCTGCATTACTTCGGCGGTACCACCGGCCACTGGGCAGGATTCTGCTCGACCTACGATCCCATTGACTTCGAGAAGCGGGATTGGGTGCCGCACAGCGGCTGGCCGATCCGCCGGGAGGAACTCGACCCTTTCTACGCACGCGCGCAACGCGTACTGGAGCTGGGCCCTTACGAGTATGAGGCGGGCGATTGGCAGCGCCGCGATGCCGCGATGCTCCCGCTGGCCCTCAACCCGCGCGCGATGTGGACCAAGATGTGGCAGTTCAGCCCGCCGACACGGTTCGGCACCCGCTACCGCGATGCCATCGTCAATGCGCGCAACGTGCACCTGTACACGCATGCCAACGTCTGCGAGGTGGAGGCGAACGAGCCCGCAACTGCGGTCAATGGACTCCGCGTGCGAACGCTTGAGGGCAGGGAATACCGCGTCCGGGCGCGCCACTACGTACTGGCCTGCTCCAGTATCCAGAATGCCCGTCTGCTGCTCGCGTCCAACTCTCGGACGCCAGCAGGACTGGGCAACGCGCATGATCTCGTCGGCCGGTACTTCATGGAGCACCTCGAAATGCCCGGGGGTCATCTGGCACTGACAGCCAGCCATGCCGCCACCATGAAGATGTACGGGTTCGAGTTTGGGCGTACAAAAGCTCGTGGCGAGCTGGCTCTGAGCGCGGCCGTGCAGCGTGAGCGGCGCATTCTCAATGGTACGGTCTCGCTCGAACCGGGTGACATCGATCAGGTGGCGCCGAGCACGTTCCAGTGGGCGACCCCTGAAGTGGTTGCGATGTTCAGAGGTTTCGACGAGCCGGGAGAAGAGCTCCCACCGCCCCCCGGACTGCCGGAGCCGCCCGCCGCCGGGACGGCACAGCATTTTTTTCACATTGCCACGCGGCAGGAGCAGGCGCCGAACCCGAACTCACGCATTACACTCGGCACTGAGCGCGACGCGCTGGGAATGCCGCGCGCCAGGCTCGATTGGCGACTCACCCATCTCGACCGGCGCTCCTTCAGCGCGCTGTACGATGTGATGGCCCGTGAGTTCGGGCGCAGCGGTGCAGGCCGCGTCCGAATCCTCGACTGGGTGCTTGGTGACGAGCGCACCTGGCCTGCTTCGCTCAGTGGCGGCTGGCATCACATGGGAACGACTCGGATGCACGATGATCCGCGGCAGGGGGTCCTTGATTCGAACTGCCGGGTGCACGGGATTGGTAATCTCTACGTTGCCGGCGCATCGGCATTCCCGACGGCCGGTGCGGCCAATCCCACGCTCACTCTGGTCGCGCTCAGCCTTCGACTATCGGACCATCTGAAGGCGGCCAGCCTCAGTTTACGGTGACCTGAGGGGTCGCGGTGGCATGCTGACGAAGATCGAGCCACTTCGCCACGGGACCGACCAGCGCCAGCGCGAGAAATGCTGGGGCCGCGTTGAACGCTGTCGGCAGCGGCCACCCCGTGTCGGACGCGAACCGGATCGCCGCTTCCGTCAGTGCAATCAGGACCGCTACCATGATCTGCGGCCGCCGCCCGCGCACAATGGTGCGTGGGTCGGTGACCATGAAGAAGACGAACAGCTGGTACATCGGTCCGGTGATTGGAGCGATCTCCGGCAGTACCGCCTGGCCGAGTGCCGCGGCGCGCGCGCTGTTCAGCAGCAGGAAGCTCACTACATACGTGAGCGTGATGTGAAGCACACCGACTCGGGCCACGATGATCAGCCCGAAGACCCATATCACCAGGTTTGTCGCCAGGTCGTTGCCGAACTGGTGGCTGAGCACCGAGACGCTGTCCGCGGCGGTGAGCAGCAGGGCGCTGACCGCGAAGTTCGTCGGATTCCAGAGATGGTTGCCCCGATAGCGCAGCACATACTTGGATGAAATCGCGAGAAATCCGCCAAGTGCGAACGGCCAGAGAGCGCCGCCCTGCGGCTTGATGAGCAGAGTCAGGCTGATGCCGCTGATATAGGCGCTCAGCAGGTTGACGACCCTGCCCCGGTCGAACCAGGAGAGCAGCGCTTCAGTGGCCGTGCAGACCGCGAGCGCGAGGACGAGGCGATTGTAGCCGCCGACCATGTGATAGCGGAGCTGCGCCGCCACGAGCACCAGCGTGATGAGAAACGCGATGAGATAGCGCGGATCGATCCCCGTCCCGCGCAGCAGCGGCGGGACGAACGCCTTCCGTTCCACGACAGCCGCCGGTGTCGCTCCGCTCATGGCGTCAGCGCTCAGGCTCCGTGACGGTGACGAGGCGATCGATCGCCGGGCGCTGCAGGACCTGCCGGATCCCCGACGGCCAGTGGATGACGACGCGGTCAACCCACTCCCGTCGGCCCAGTCCGAAGTGAAGCCTCCGGTCGTTCTGGCTGGCGAATCCCGATCCTCCATCGACGATGCGCCGCTGCGTGAGACCAGCCGCCTCGAGAACAACTTCAGCCCCGATCGCGCTGCGATTGCTGCGCGTGCCGGCGAGCCTGAAACCGATCCAGTGGTTGGTGCTGTCAGGACGGTTGCGATACAACACCGCCGGCTGGTTCTGGTTGGCGACAATCACGTCAACGGCACCGCGGTTCGAAAGGTCGGCAAGCGCCACTGCGCGGCCGTCGTACACGTCGGTCACGCCGGCCCGCTGCGCTATATCCACCCACCCCGCGACGCCGCGACTCAGGTACACCCGCGAGCGCTGGTACCCGGACAGGCTCGCGTCCCCGAATGGAGGCCAGATCGCGGCGTCCTCGAAGAATCGACCGTGGGCGCCCGCCACCTTCGACATCGAGTACCAGTAGTTCTTCCGGCGATCCGCCGAGATGAACCCGTTGGCGACGAACAGCTCGTTGGCGCCGTCATTGTTGAAATCGCCGAACTGCGCGCCCCATGCCCAGCCCGCGTCGGCGATCTCGCCGTCAGCGACGTTGCGGAAGCGGCCCGCCTCGGGCATCTGGTTGAGACGCAGATTGTTGTTCTGAAACAGGTAGCCGCGCTCGGAGATGTTGGTGACAAACGCGTCCAGCCGGCCGCGATTGAATGCATCGCCCAGCGTGACCGACATCCCGCTCTTCGATTCGCTCTCGAGGCCGGCGGTGGTCAGCACGAACCGCCGCCCCCGATCGTTCAGATACAGCTCTTCCGGACCATAGTCATTCGCGAGGTAGATGTCCGGCCAGCCATCCCCGTTGAAATCCGCCGCGGCAGCGGCCAGCGACCACCGCGTGCTGCCGACGCCAGTCCTGTCTGTCACGTCCTCGAATGTGCCGTCGCCCCGATTGCGGAAGAGCAGGTTCTTCCCACCGTTGGTGGCGAACTCGAAGCTGTTGTGCATGATCTTCGTCGTCCCGACATGCCACAGGTCCACGTCCCGGAAATACGCAGTGACATAGATGTCGAGCAGGCCATCGCGGTCGTAATCGAGCCAGATCGCGCCGTTGCTGTTTACCCAGCGACGCAGGCCGGCGCGGGTGGTGACATCCTCGAAGCGGCGGCCATCGACATTTCTGAACAGCGCCAGATAACCGTAGCGGTACACCAGAACGTCCTCGCGTCCGTCGTTGTCGAAGTCGCCCCACACTGCTCCCATCGACACTCCCTCGCCGGGCCGGTTGAGATCCGCCAGCCCTGCGCGCGCGGCGGCATCCTCGAACGTGCCATCGCCGCGATTGCGGTAGAGTGCGTTCGGCTCACCGAAGCGACTGTTGGTGAAGTACAGATCGGGCCAGCCGTCGTTATCGAAATCGGCAACGGACACGGATGCTCCCAGTGCGGCGATATGCGGCTCGATGCCTGCGAGCTTCGGATCGAGGGTGGGCCTGCGGTGAAGAAAGTGAATGCCGGCAGCTGCAGTCTCGTCACGGAGAACGAACCCCGGGCGCGCAGCGTCCGCGGCCGCCTGATCCGGCCCGCTGTTGAGCCGCATCGCGAGCAGCAGAGCTGCGAAAAAGGGGACGGCCATGATTGCGTGGCGAAAGCGTGGGCGGTCCCTGATCACGGCTGCGATGCGCTCCGCTTCACGATACGCGTGTTGTAGGCGCGCAGGTAGCTTTGGCGCGCCGCGTCAGTCGGATAAGCCTCCCCGGGTCCATAGGGGTATTCCTGCACTCCATGGAATGGAAGAGGATCGACCGTGGTGCCTGACGCTGTATTGAGATCGGAGTCCTTGATCCATCCGTCGGTGTACAGCAGGAAGTCCCGCTTCCAGCCTGGCGGCAGTGAGTTTGCGGAGCTCGCATCGAACTCAATGGTTGTTTCATCTCCCGGACCCATTATGACGTACATGTCGTCAGCCTTCTGGAGCAGCGGCAGCACGTCACCGTAGCGGGTGAAGGCACCCTCGATCGGTCGCCAGGGCGACTCACTGAACACGTCGTCGTAGGCAAACCAGTACGGCCCATAGCGTCCACCCTTCCGATACATGCGGGAGAAGCCACGGAAATGAAGGTCTGCTGCCGTTGGCGTGAGCGTCGTGACATTCACAGGGCTGCTGGCCGGCGCCCGTCCGACGAACGCCTCGTCCCAGTAGATCTGCATGTTCGTGCGGACGCGCACGTGACGATCCGCGGTCGGAAACATTCCGGCGAGATCCACCACAATCGTCTTGTCCTTGCCGGAGGGGAACCCGATGTCCGCGATCGCGGTCTGCCACCGTCCGTTGGCGTCTCGCACCTCGAGAGAAGGAGAGGCCAGCTTGATCGCCGACTGCTGTGAAAGCGCGACATTGATGCTCGCGTCAGTCGGATAGATCCAGCCGCGCAGGAAGAGAAACGTCCCGGGCTGCCCCGCGGGGTCGCCGAGATTCAGGACGAGGTCGTGCGGCTGGACCACTCCCTGATACTGCAGCGGCGTGAGATTGGAGACGTACACGTCGTCGCTGGCCCGCAATTCCGGCAGGATGTCGTTGCCGCGTCCATCAGTTGCCGAAAGCGGCGCGTAGCGTTGCGCGACCTGGAAGAGCCTGAGACTCACCGGTCCAGGCGGGACAAAGCGCTCGTCAACGAACACGTCCACCGAATCCGGATGGTCGATGGCGATCAGCTTGACCTCATCGGCGTACGCGGTCTCCCAGAGCTCTTCGGTGAACTGGAGGACGTATTTCCCGTCGCGCGGCTGGAGCGCTTCCCCGGGTATGCGCACGTATTCCTGCGACGCCCCCGCGGGAGCAAACGCGTTGGTGCCGCCTCCTCCCATGAGTCCGAGGGGCATTCCCAGGGCGCTCCGCCACATCGCGTCGGTCACGAAGCGGAAGCGCTTCCCGTCCCACGTATAGACAAACGCGCACGATCCCTTGAGCATCTCGAGCTCAACGACGTCCTGGTCAGACCCCGGCAGGTACACCGTCTGCGGCACTCCGTTGGGCCACTCCACGCGCAGCACGTCGGCCTTGAGGTGCGGTCCGAGACCGAAGTGTGTCTCGCGCCCGGTTACGACCCGGGTCTGGTAGATCTCACCCGCTCGGAGCTCGAGCCGGGCTCCGATACCATGCGCATTGTTCTTCCCGCTTCCGGTACGCAGAGCCTTGAGCTCCACTTTCACGGCCAGGTTGCTGTTCCCCAGGTCGTTGCGCAGCAGCCGTGGTGCTCCCGAGCCGTCGATGAGCAGGAGATCCTGGTCTCCATCGTTATCGACGTCCGAGACCACGACTGCTGACGCACCGCCTGTCCGTACCGGGCCGGGAAGCAGAGTCGACCGGTCGAGAAACCTCCCCGTGCCGTCATTGCGGAAAAGAAACACACCCGGCGAATCGATGGTGCGCCCGGTGGGCGTGCCGACGACCACCAGGTCGAGCCAGCCGTCATTGTCGTAGTCCACAAACGTCGCCGCCAGTCCGACGGCGGAGCGCAGTGGGCGCATAGCGGCGGTCGAGCGGCCATCGCGCCTGAAAGTGCCGTCGCCGTTGTTGAGCCAGAGACTCGGCTCGCCGCCACCGCTGCTCGCGACGAAGAGATCGATGCGGCCGTCGTTGTTGTAGTCGCCCGCCGCCGCTGCGCCCGAGCCACCACTGCTCGCCAGTCCACTGGACGCAGTCGCGTCCGTGAAGCGCCGGGTGTCTTCGTTACGAAAGAGAACATCGCTGCCGCGCTCACTTGTGGTGAAGACGTCGATTCGCCCGTCACCGTCGAAGTCTGCAACGACGGCGTCGCGCGCGCCGTCGAGGCCGGCTAAGCCGAAGCCTGTCGTTGCCTCAGTGAAGGTCCCATCGAGGTTGTTGCGGTATACGGTCAGTCCCCTCCCCCCCGCGCCCAGAAGGACCAGGTCGAGATCCCCATCATGATCCAGATCAGCAAAAAGCGCCTTGTGCGCTCCTTTCACGTCAGCGATTCCGGCTTTCGCCGTCACGTCCACAAATGTCCCGTTACCACTGTTCCGGAACAGGTAACCACGTCGCTCTCCACCGATGACGAAAAGGTCCAGCCAGCCATCGTTGTCATAGTCAGCGAAGGTGGCGTAGGCTGCTCCCTGCGGGAGGGAGATGCCCGAGCGCTCCGTGACATCGGCGACGAACCCGCCTTGCACCCGATAGAGGTGCACAAGAGATCTTTGGAGCACGGACGACCACGTCGAGACGAAGAGGTCATCCGTGCCGTCGCCGTCGACATCACCAGCGGCGAGGGCAGCCGGTCGGTCCAGCGATTCAGGCCCGATGACAGTCCCGCTGCGGGTTTCCCCGCTTGCGAATCCCGCCTCGTCCGTCGCATCGACAAATCTTGCCAGCTCGACTGTTGCCTGCTCTCGCACTCCGCTCAGGGAGACGAACGACTGCGGCGCGAATGTAAGGACTGCACGTCCAGGGATCGGACCTTCGACCCATTTCACGTCCTCGAGCGCCGCCTGGTACTGCGGCGTGACCTCCATCAGGCTGGCGAAACGGGTGAGCGTCGTCCGCGCCTTCTCGAGCTCTCCTGCACGGAGGAGCTGAATCGAGCTGTCGAGATCCGTCCTGGCCTCGATGGGAGGCTCGGGTGGTATCCGCCGTACTTCCTCGAGGTGCCTGATGACACTGTCAGCATCGCCCCGCTGCGCGAGCGCGTGCACGAGCTTCAGTCTGACGGCGAGATTCGCTGGCGCGATCGCGAGTACCTCCCTCAGCAGATCCTCGTACCTGAGCGCCGAAGCACTCTCGGCGTTCTGGGTTTCGAGTTCGGCGAGCGCGTACAGCACACGCACGTCGGCCGTGCTGCGGTCGCGCAAGCCCTCGAGCGTCGCGCGGGCTTCCGAGGGGCGCCCGGTAAGCGAGTACAGCCGCGCGAGTGCGAGTCCCACCTCGGTACCAGCCCTGTCCAGGTCGCGGGCGCGCAGCAATTGCTTTTCTGCGTCGGCGTAACGGCCGGCCTGCAGGTAGGTGAGCCCGAGGCTCGCGTAGCCGAAAGGATCGCGGGGCGCGAGCCTGGTGAGTTTGCTGAACTCGGCTTCAGCCTCCGGCAATTCGTTTCGCTGGAGATGACTGAGTCCAAGCATTCGTGCGGTGTAGAGCTCCTCGACTGGCGCTGGCTCCGGCTGGCAGGCAGCTCCGGCAACCAACATGGCTCCGAGCATAACAGTCGCGGCCCGTCTGGCCAGCGGGGCCTTTCGCGCCTCATCATGCTGACCGTTAAGTGGTGCCATATTCTCGTACGAGAAAGGCCAGGCGGCACGGCAGGAATGCGCGGAACAGAAACGCGCGTATCTGTGCCGAGCCGGCGCACGCGGTGAAATGCCGGGAATCCGCAGACCCCAATTAACAGAGCGCCATCGGGCCTGCAGGCCTCGATGACGCAACTACGTGGTTCTGTTACCGCCACTCAGCCGAGTCGGGGCGACTGGATTTGAACCAGCGACCTCCTGCTCCCGAAGCAGGCGCGCTACCGGGCTACGCTACGCCCCGAAGCTTCTAAAGTTAATAGCCATCGGCGGTTAAGGGAACGGCCGCGCTCGCTTACGCAATCCGCACGGGCGTGGAAATGGTTATCGACGAACCCTCAGCGATCAGCGCTTCATACACCTCGCCGCTCAGAACGGGCTCGAATTCCGGGCCGTACAGCTCCGTCGCGTGGCACCGTACATCGGTTTCCTTGACCCTCCACAGGCGCCACGGCGGGTGGTGCACTCGGTATTCGACGGTCCCTCCGTCGCGCTGCCTCGTGTACCCCCATGGCCGGTCGGTCAGGAAATGGTCCCGGGAGTTCGGCGCCGCGACGAACGGCCCGTCACCGGCGACCGCGCGAAGACGATTCCAGCCGGAGCGGCTCTTCCATTCATAAGTGAGTCGCGCGGGCGCGACCTCCAACCTCCTGGGAACGCGACTGCGCGTACGTCGGATCTCGTACTTCTCGTTGTACGCGAGATTGGCCGCGAAAGCGACCGCAGGCACAGATACGACTTCCTTGATGAAAACGACGCCACGCCGCGTCTCGCCGTCCACGGCACGCCGCACGTACAGCCTCAGGTTGATCTCGTCGAAATTCCGGTGGAACGGGACCGAGAGCCCGAGTACCCTGGTCCGCATGAAGCGCAAGCCGACGAGCGACAGGAATACGTTCCCGTTCCAGTCGTCCAGCTCGGTACCGGCGGGAACCCACGGCATGAGCAGCGACGGATCGACGCGATAGTGTGCCATCACCAGGTGACGCCACTCCGCTTCCACGAATGTTGCCATTGTCCCTGCCGTCAGCGGCAAACATCGCACCGTACCGCGCATGTTTTCGCCAGCTACCGTTTGTTCGATGCGGGTGCGACGTTCCAGCATGGTGTCCGTAACACGCGCCGGCGACCAACCGCCGGCATCCAGGCTGGATCCGGTCCCTGCGTGCCGCGCTTTGCCTGCTGTGAGCGGGCTGGCCATGCGCCCCGCTGTCGCTTTCGTTATCCTCTTTTGACCTTCCTCGGAGACGTTGATCAGATGGCCACAGACGAGAAGCCCAGTCGCAACGAAGACGAATACTTCGTGAAGCAGGACGCTGAGCTCATGCGTGAGATGCGGGCACGGCTTGATGCCGAGCGCTCAGCGCAGCCGAGTAAAGAGACCAACAAGTGCCCGCGGTGCGGTACCGGCCTCCAGGAGGAGGAGCGCGATTCGGTGAAGATCGACGTCTGCCCGAACTGCGGTGGAATCTGGCTCGACAAGGGCGAGCTGGAGATGCTGCAGCAGGTGACGCGTGGCGGCGGTTTCTTCGGCTCACTGCTCTCCGGACGCAAGTAGGCGCGGTTCGATCGTGACCCGGTGGCTCCTCAGTGGGCGGCCGGGGCGGGCGTGCCGCTGACTTCTGCGGGAGCTGCCTCACCCGCGCGTACCAGAGCGCGCTTGAAGAGGATCGGTCCGAGGAACTCGTTCACCGCGACAGCGGCCAGGAACAGCGTCTTCAGCTGACCGCCGCGGGTGGGATAGACCTCGCTCACGGCAGTGGCGAGGCCGATCGCCACGCCGGCCTGCGATACGAGTCCCATCCACACATTCCGCCGCAGCTCCGGCGGAGCGCCTGCCCAGCGTGTACCGATACGCGTGCCCTGCCAGATTCCGAACATGCGAACCGCGACTAGCGGTATCACGAGATACCATACGGACAGTATCTCACTCAGCAGCAGCCCTGCGCCCGCAAGCGCGAAGAAAACCACGAACACCGGTGCCGCCGCCCGTTCCATCGCCCCGCGCAGTGCCAACCCGGCCTCCTTCGGGCTGGCGTTCTCGCTGACCACACCGGCCACGAGCAGCGTCAGGAGCGTTTCAACATGTGCGAGTCGGGCGACTTCCGCTCCGAAAAACACGACCAGGATGGCGAACAGGAACAGCTCCTTCTTCACGAACCGGATGTATATGGACACTGCGCCGCCCAGCAGAACGCCCACCAGTATCGCTCCGCCCAGCTCCCAGGCGAGCATGCCGGCACTCCTCGTGGACTCCACGGGGGCCGCCGGCGGAGCCAGGACCTGCGTGAGACTCAGCGCCGCGCTGAAGGCAAGGATTATCACGACATCCGAGACCAGCACCACCCCAAGTACGGTACGTGCTACCGGTCCACGAGCGCCGGTTTCCGACAGGATGCCCATGGTCACGGCCGGCGAATGCACGGTACTCATTGCCGCGAACAGGACGGCGAACGCGATAGCCTGAGCCAGCGGTGCCTCAGCCATGAACGGCATGAAAGGCCGCATGATGAGCATCAGCGTGGTCACCGCCGCGAACGTCAGCGGAATCTCGCTTGCCAGAATCTTCGCTATCGTCCGGGCATACGGCTTCACCTCTTCCCACCTGAGCTCGGCCCCCGCAAGAAAGACGATCAACGCTATCGCGAGCGAGTTGATCGGCCTCAGCATCCGCACGGAATCGCTTCCGACAACATTCAGCAGCGACTGGCCGAAGATCACGCCGGCGAAGAGATAGCCGACGATGCGCGGAAGACGCATGGACACGGCGATCTCGCCGACCGTGTACGCGGCGAGGATCAGGAAGCCGAATGTGAGCAGCGACTGCGAGGTATGACCCGCCATCCCCAGGGGCAGCACGACCTGCATGCCGGCGAGCAGCAGTCCCAGGATTATGGCCCGTCTCATGCCGCCTCCTCGTCTGCGCTCGCGATCGTGTTGGCCACTGTATGCGCGACTCGCGCCGACGTCAGATCAGTGAGCAGGACTGAAGCGATCGTCGCGGTGAACACGATAGTCGCAAAGGGAAGCGCCTGCTGCTGGAGGTAGTCCACGCCGATCGCCACCGCGATCCCGCCCTGTCCCAGCAGAGCCCATCCCCAGTGAGGTCCGAGCACCGGGAGCAGCCCCAGGTTCCGTGCCGCCAGACGTGCTCCGCCGATCTTTCCGGCCGCGCGCGCGGTCAGGAACAGGAGTACCGGCAGCAGCCAGGCCCGAAGGCTCGGCCGCCACATCGCTCCAGCGAACACGAGCAGCACGAAGAACAGCGGCCTCTCAATCCGGAGCAGCGCAGTGACAATCTCCACCCTGCGCCTCGAGGTGTTGGTGAGCACGAACCCGAACGCCACCCCTGCGAACAGCGGCGAAAGCTGGAGGTAGGCTGCGGCGCCGCTTACGAGGATTATCGCTCCTGCAAGCGCGACGAACAGCCGGTCGATGTGCCCCTCCGGCCCGAGAAAGAGGTGGAACAGCATGCCACCGACTCCGCCCAGCGCGACTGTGAGCACCGTCCACTCCGTCGTGGTCAGCGGTCGGGTCGCTGCTGCCGGCGCCGCGTGATACGCACTCAGCACCCAGGCGAAGATTGCAGCAGCCACTAGCGCGTTGATCGCGGCTGAGATGTCGAGCTGCCGGACCAGCGGATTTGCGGTTCCCAGATGAGCGCTCACCACACTGTACGTCTGGCGGGACGAGGAGACAGCGATTGCTCCCATCGTGATCGCCGCGGGAGCAGCGACACTCACGCTCGTGTCGAAACCCCACGACAGCGCGAGCAGCAGCAGAGCCGTGACCGTGGTGAATGTCAGGACGCTTTCCAGTAATGCCACCTGATACGTCACCGCGGGGATCTTGACGAGCTCCTGAAGGTTGAACCGCGTGCCAGTTATCACTCCTATCCATCCCAGCGCCAGCAGCGGGAACGGCGCCAGACTCTCTAGCAGCGCCGGATTAAGAATCCCTGTGACCTGTGGTCCGAGGACGATTCCGAGCGCGAGGTATTCGGCGCCAGAGACGATCAGAAACCGCCTGGCGAGCCTCTCCGATGCGAAGTGAGCGGCGAAGAACGCTGCCGCCACGAGAATTACGAGCGTGAGACCTGTTGTCACGCGCCAGTGTCGTACGGGTAGTGTTCTGAGCTGGGGTGCCGCTCCATCATTCCTCCGGCTCCAAGTTTGCCGTTCCGGGCAGCGCCGTCACCGACGAGGAATCCTAGAATGCGACACGGACTTTCGCTCCTGCTCAGCGCCGGAATTATCGCGTGCGCGCCCCCACCCACCGTGGCAGCGCCCTCCGGTGTCCCCGCTCCTGTCGCGGTGGAGGCTCCGTGGCCACCCGACCTCCTGTGGGTACGTACCTCTGCTGAGCATCACGCGATGTTCGTACAGACCTTCAGCGCCGCTCGCGAGCGGCTGGCTGAGCTCGCACGGGGCAGACCGCAGGGAACCTGGGCGGTGATCGTCGATGCCGACGAGACCCTGGTGGACAACTCCGAATACCAGCGGCGAGTGCATCTGACCGGCGCCTCGTTTGACTCCCTGTCGTGGGACGGGTGGGTGCGGGAGCAGACCGCGACCGCTCTCCCCGGGGCGGTCGATTACGTCGCGGCTGTTCGCGCACTCGGCGGCCGCGTTGTCGTGGTCACCAACCGGGAGGACGACGTCTGCGATCCGACGCGAAGCAACCTTCAGGCGGTTGGGCTCCACGTCGATCTCGTTCTCTGCAGGCGGGGAGTGAGCGACAAGAACCCCAGATTCGAGTCGGTGCGCACCGGCGCAGCCGATGCACGACTGCCACCGCTCGAGGTGCTGCAGTGGGTCGGCGACAACATTCAGGACTTTCCGAATCTCACGCAGCGTGCACGGGAGCAGGGAAGTGCCGCCTTCACACTGTTCGGCGACCGCTACTTCATTCTGCCCAACCCGATGTACGGCTCGTTCGAGCGTAACCTACCCAGGTGACGGCGGCTATCCCTGGAACTTGAAGACGACGGGAAGCCGGACGTACTGCCGCACCGGAGTTCCGTTCATCTTCGCGGGTGAGAATCGCATGCCGCCCAGCGCCCTCTGGACGGCGGCCGTAAAAAGGTCGTGCGTGGATTCGATCACCTTCACGGTGCGCATGTCCACGCGGCCGCGCTCGTCCACGACGAACTCGACTTCGACTCTTCCCTCGAGACGCTGGTGGCGCAGCGTCTCCGGATACCGCGGGCGGATACCTCCACCCAGCGATGCCGCGGCCATGCCGACCTCGTAGTCGTAGTAGGCGTCCCGCTCCCCGGCACCGTCAACCGCCAGTCCCGTGACGTTGGCGTTGGCGATGTTGGACGCGCCCGCCTCCTCGATCGGCATTGCCGGAGCCTGAGTCAACTGGGCCGTGGGGCGGGGCGGCGCCTGACGCGGCGGCGCCGGTGCCGGGGCGGCTCTCTTCGCCGCTTGTGGCACGGCGAAGGTGATGTTCTCGATCTTGCCGCTCGGGGACATGAAGACGTCGCCCTGCTGTGCCGTAGCGTAGATCAGCGCGGCGATCAGCCCCGCGTGGACCGCAACGCTGACCGCGGCCTCTTTCGGGTTCCGATGCTTGCGCGGGCTCGACTCCAGAAGCCTGAACATGGCTAGGCGACGAACAGCAGGAATGCGGCCACTGATGGGCCCTCCACGGTGGGGACTGTCGTGTCCGGGATCACGACTGACTGGTTACAGGCATGACCGAACTCCCTGTCAGAGAGCGCGCCCGGAGGGACTTGAACCCCCAACCCCCTGATCCGAAGTCAGGTGCTCTATCCGATTGAGCTACGGGC
>CAZOAT010000026.1:0-30515 GCA_964577965.1 uncultured Gemmatimonadaceae bacterium
CGACTCGGAATTACCTTTCGCGCGTGCGAACAGCCACGCGCACTCACACATTCACTGAATCGATGATCCGGGAGATGACCCGGGTCGCGACCCGCACGGGCGCGGTGAACCTGGCACAGGGGTTCCCCGACTTCGCCATGCCGCAGGAGATGAAGGACGCGGCATGCGCTGCCATTCAGCGCGATATCAACCAGTACGCTATCACGTGGGGCGCGACTGAGCTGCGCCGCGCGATCGCCGATAAATACGAGCAGTGGTACGGCATGACTGTGGACACCGAGACGGAGATCACGGTGTGCTGCGGCGGTACCGAGGCGATGGCATCGGTCTTCCTGGCGCTTGTGGATCCGGGCGATGAGGTGATCGTCTTTGAGCCGTACTACGAGAACTACGGCCCGGACGCGATCCTCTCCGGCGCAAAACCCGTGTACGTCCCGCTCGAGCCGCCGGACTGGCGGCTGGATCCGGACCGTCTGCGCAAGGCGTTCAACCGTCATACGCGCGCAATCGTCCTGAACACGCCGCACAATCCCACCGGGCGGGTGTTCACGCGCGAGGAGATGAATCTCGTCGCGGAGCTCTGCAACGAGCACGATGCACTCGTGTTCACGGACGAGATCTACGAGCATATCGTGTACGATGGGGCGCACCACGTGATCGCGACTTTCCCCGGGATGCGGGAAAGGACTGTGACGACCTCGGGGCTGTCGAAAACATTCAGCTGCACCGGCTGGCGACTTGGCTACGCGATCGCTCCTCAGGCGCTGTCGCTCGCAATCCGCAAGGTGCACGACTTTCTCACGGTGGGCGCGCCCGCGCCACTGCAGGAGGCCGGCGCGGTCGGAATGCGCTTCGGTCGCGAGTACTACGATGGGCTGGCCGCCGAATACAAGGCACGCCGCGACCTGATCATGCCGGCGCTGAGCGATGCCGGTTTCGAGTGCGTCACGCCGGAAGGCTCGTACTACGTGCTGGCGGATTTCTCCCGCTTGAGCGATCTCCCCGACGTGCCGTTCGCGATGTGGCTCGCGGAGGAGGGCGGGATCGCCACCGTTCCGGGCTCCACGTTCTACCACGATCCGGAGCTCGCCAGACGTCTCACCCGCTTCGCCTTCTGCAAGAAGCTGGAAACTCTCGAGCGCGCGGCAGAGCGGCTGTCCACCCTGGCCGCGCGGGTCTGACGTGGCCGCTTTCAGCCTTGTGGCACCGGGTGGGCGAGCATCGTGACACGCACCGAGATCACAACACCGGACATCCTGCCGGAGGAATCCGCGGTCGAGCTGTCGCTTCGCCCACAGCAGCTGGCGGAGTTCATCGGCCAGCCTAAGGTGAAGGAGAGCCTCCGCATCTACATAGAAGCCGCCCTCGCCAGGCGTGAGCCGCTCGACCACACGCTCTTTTTCGGTCCCCCCGGGCTGGGGAAGACGACGCTGGCGGAGCTGATCGCGCGCGAGCTGGGCGTGAACATCAGGCAGACATCCGGACCGGCGCTGGAGAAGCCGGGAGATCTCGTCGGCACCCTCACCAACCTCAGGGAACGGGACATCCTGTTCATCGACGAGATCCATCGGCTGAGGTCCGTCATCGAGGAGTTCCTTTACCCGGCAATGGAAGACTACAAGATCGAGATCCGATTGTCGGACGGGCCGAAAGCCCAGACAATCTCGATGCCACTGGAGCGGTTCACGCTCATCGGCGCGACTACGCGGCTGGGCATGCTTACGGCCCCGATGCGGGCACGCTTCGGGATCGAGATGCGGCTGAACTACTATCCTGCGGAAGATCTCGAGCAGATAGTGCGTCGCACCGCCGACGTTCTGAAGGTGGAGATAACGGACGACGGCTCCCGTGAGCTTGCCTGCCGTGCCCGGGGGACGCCACGCGTCGCTAACCGGTTGCTTCGCCGTGTGCGCGACTTTGCCCAGGTCCGAGCCGACGGGAGGATCACACGCGACGTCGCACACGAGGCGCTGCAACTGCTGGAGGTCGATCAATACGGTCTCGACGACATGGATACGCGCATTCTGCGCGCGATCGTCGAGAAGTTCGACGGTGGACCAGTAGGCGTGGGCAGCATCGCGGCGGCGGTGGGTGAGGATGCCGACACGATCGAGGAAGTGTACGAACCCTTTCTCGTTCAGAACGGATTTCTCCACCGAACACCGCGCGGTCGTGTCGCGACTGCGCAGGCTTACCGGCACTTCGGTTACACCCCACCGGGACCGGCCGGCGTCACGCAGGGATCGCTCCTCTAGACGCGCGCGCCGTCCGGGACCAGCTCCCTGAGACGGCCGCCCGTAGCGATATGCCGCGTGACGGAAGCCGCACCTCAGACTACGACTTCGAGCTTCCAGCCGAGCTGATAGCCCAGGAGCCGCTCGCCGAGCGCGACGCGAGCCGCCTGATGGTGCTACGACGCTCGACTGAAGAGATCGAGCACCGCTCCTTTCGCGACCTGCCCGAACTCTTCGAACCAGGGGACGTTCTCGGGCGCAACGTGAGCCGGGTCATTCGCGCGCGGCTGCTCGGTACCCGCGCGTCAGGGGCACCGGGAGAGGTTCTCCTACTCCATCCGCATGCGGACGGCTCGTGGGAGGCGATGGTCCATCCTGGCGGCAAGCTGCGCCCGGGCCGCAAGCTGCGCGTCGGGCCGGATCTCGAAGTCGAGATCCTGGCAATGACTGAGCGACGCACAAGGATTGTCGCACTGCATTCCCCGATGCCGGCCGATGAGGCGATCGAGCGGTACGGCCACGTACCGCTGCCACCCTACATCACCCGCCCGGACCGCGAATCCGACGCCGAGCGCTACCAGACCGTGTACGCGACAGAGCCCGGTTCCGTCGCGGCGCCAACGGCCGGACTGCATTTCACAGACGCGGTATTGCAACACTTCACGGCGCGCGGTGTCGCGCTGGCGGATATCGTACTCCACGTCGGAGCAGGTACGTTCAAGCCGGTGGAAGTTGAAGACCCGGCTGCACATGTAATGCACGAAGAGACATACACGATCCCGGCGCCCGCAGCGGAAGCACTCAACAGGGCACGCGCGGCCGGCGGAGCAGTCATCGCCCTCGGCACGACGACAGCGCGCACTCTCGAGGCAGCCGTGCAGGACGACGGATCGTTCACCCCTTGCATGTCAGCCACGAGCATCTTCATCCGTCCACCATATGGGTGGCGCGCAGTGGACCGGCTGATAACGAACTTCCACCTTCCCCGCTCCACCCTGATCATGCTGGTCGCTGCCTTTGCAGGTTACGATTTCACGATGCGAGCCTACGATGAGGCGGTCCGCGAGCGGTACAGATTCTTCTCCTACGGCGATGCGATGGTGGTTCTGTGAGCTTCACGTTCACCATCCACTCAGGCGAAGGTCGGGCCCGCACGGGCACGTTCATCACTCCGCACGGTGAAGTCGAAACGCCCGCTTTCATGCCTGTGGGAACGCTTGGGACGGTGAAGGCGCTCGATCCCGGTGAATTGCGCGCCGCCGGGGCCACGATGGTTCTCGCCAACGCTTACCATCTGCATCTGCGTCCCGGCGACCAGCTGATCAAGGTGCTCGGCGGAATTCACCGGTTCATGGGCTGGGACGGGCCGATCCTCACTGACTCCGGTGGCTTTCAGGTGTTCTCTCTCGCTACGCTGCGCCGCGTCAGCGAAGAGGGGGTGGAGTTCCGCTCCCACATCGACGGATCGGTCCGAAATTTCACCCCCGAGTCCGTCATACAGATCGAGGCCAACCTCGGCGCAGATGTGGTCATGCAATTTGATCACGTCGTCCCGGGACGGTCCGATGCCTCTGTGGCGCGGGACGCGAGCGAGCGCTCTCTGCGCTGGCTCGCACGGTGCCGGGACGAATTCGCCCGGCTGCAGAATGGGGAGACCCGCCCACAGCAGGCGCTCTTCCCGATAGTCCAGGGTGGCATTCATGCCGCTCTCCGGCGTGAAGCGGTGGGGTCCATCACTTCACTGGACGACTGGAGCGGTTACGGGATCGGCGGACTTTCGGTCGGTGAGAGCAAGCCGGCCATGTATGAAATGGTGGAGGTCGTGGACGACGTACTCCCGCCTCAGCGACCGCGTTATCTCATGGGCGTCGGGTTCCCCGACGACCTGGTGGAAGCGGTGCGCCGCGGGGTGGATCTGTTCGACTGCGTCGCGCCCACGCGGATGGGGCGAAACGCCGCCGCCTTCACGTCGACAGGTCGCGTGAACATCCGGCACGCCCGGTTCCGGGAGGACCCGCTCCCGCTGGACGAGCTGTGCGGCTGCCCAACGTGCGGCCGGTTCAGCCGGGCCTATCTGCGACACCTGTTCGCGTCGGACGAGATGCTCGGCCCGCGTCTCCTCTCGCTGCACAATGTACATTTCCTTGCCGAGACGATGCGCGCCGCGCGTGAGGCCATCCGCGCCGGCAAGTTCGATGGCTGGAGCCGAAGGTGGCTCGAGCGGTACACTTCCGCCCCCGCAAACCAATGACTGTCACAACGATCTTCCCCGCCCTGCTTCTGCTGCAGGCCCGCGGCAATCCGCTGCTCGGCCCGATTTTCATGTACGGGGCGATCTTCGCGATCTTCTACTTCATTCTGATCCGGCCGCAGCAGAAACAGCGCAAGGCACACGAGGCGCTGATCAGGCAGCTGAAGAAGGGTGACGAGGTCGTCACCGCAGGCGGAGTTGTCGGTGACGTGATCCACATCCGCGAGACCGTCGTGGAAGGAGTGCCCAAGGTGTCGATGGAGGACCGCGTAACGATCAAGTCCGGCGATTCGCGGATGATCGTCGAGCGGGGGCGCATTACGCGCGTGATCCGTTCCACGGCGACGGCGCCCACGAGCTGACTTCGCGTGGGTTGCATTGACGCGATGAGCCGCTGACCGGCAGCGTGACATGAAGCTTCTCGACATCCGCGTTCTGGGAGACCCGATCCTCCGCAGGGAAACGGAGCCTGTCACGGACATAACCGACGAATTCCGCGAGCTCGTGGCGAACATGTTCACGACGATGCATGCCGCCGAGGGCATAGGGCTCGCCGCTCCCCAGGTCGGGCGCACCGAACGGGTTGCCGTGGTCGATGTGGAAGGGACTACACTGACGCTGATCAATCCCGAGATCGTCGCCTCCTCCGGTGCAGGCAAGGCGGAGGAGGGGTGCCTTTCAATCCCGGAGATCTACGGTGAAGTCACGCGCCCGGAGACGATCGTGATTCGCGCTACCGATCTGGAGGGGAGCTCATTCGAGCTGGAGGCAGGAGAGCTCGTCGCACGCTGCATCCAGCACGAAATCGATCATCTCCACGGCAAGCTGTTCATCGATTATCTCGGCCTGTTCAAGCGCCGGTCTGCCCTCGCGGAATGGGAACGGCAGAAGCCGAAATATCCCGGGCTCATACGGAAGATCGTTCCCGGCGCAGAGCCGTCGCGGCGGCGCGCCGCCGTGGAGCACGCGACCACGCACACGCCCGAGCAGACCGGAGAGATGTAGTGCGCGTCCTTTTCTGGGGCACACCGGAGTTCGCGGCACCGTCGCTCAGGGCGCTCGTTGGAGAGGGATTCGAGGTGGCAGGTGCGGTAACCCAGCCGGATCGACCTCGGGGGCGGTCCCGCTCGGTCCTCGTCGCCCCACCTGTCAAGGAGATCGCGCTCGCGGAAGGAATCCCGGTGCTCCAGCCCGAGCGCCCCCGCGGCGAGGAGTTCATGGCTCAGCTGCGTGACCTTCAGCCGGAGATATCCGTGGTCGTGGCTTACGGCCATATCCTCAGACGCGAGGTGATTGACCTCCCGCCGCTCGGCACGGTGAACGTTCACGCCTCGCTGCTCCCCGCGCTGCGTGGCGCAGCTCCGATCCAGGAGGCGATCCGGCGTGGCCACACGGAGACCGGAGTGACCATAATGCAGATGGTGGACGAGCTCGACGCCGGGCCGATACTCCACCAGATCAGGACTCCGATCGCCGACGACGCGACCTTCGGCGAAGTCGCACTCAGGTTGTCGGAGCTTGGGGCGCTGGCACTCGTCCAGGCGCTGGCGCTGCTTTCAATGGGAGCGGTGAAGCCAGTGGCCCAGCATCACGCCGCGGCAACGTATGCACCGAAGGTGTCGCGCGACGACGCCCGCATCGACTGGGCCATGGACGCCCGGGAAGTCTCGCGCACCATCCGGGCATACGACCCGGCTCCTGGCGCGTTCACCAGCCATCGCGGCGGTGAGCTGAAGCTGTTCGGTGCGCGTGCGGCCGAGGAAGCGAACGGGCAGCCCGGCGCCGTGCTGGAGCTGGGTGAGACCATGCTCGTCGCCTGCGGGACCGGCGGCGTACGGATAATCCAGGCGCAGCCAGCTGGACGCAGGCGTGTCGGTATCGCCGAGTGGGCGCGCGGACGGGGCGTGGCGGTCGGCGATATTTTCGGCGGGTGAGTCACGTCCCCGTCGTCCACGCCATAACCAACGACGAAGTGCTGCTGCGAGGCGATTTCCTCGACCTTGCGAAAGTTGTCATGACCGTGCTGGGCTCGCGCGGCGCGGTGCATCTCCGTGCGAGGTGGGTGAGTGCGCGCAGGGTGTACGAGCTTGGACTGTGGCTGGCAGGATGGGAACAGGAGACTGGCTGCTGGGCGGTCGTCAACGACCGGCCGGACGTGGCCTGCGCCGCCGGCGTCGGAGCGGTACAGCTGACATCGCGGTCGATACCGGTCAGCGATGCCGTCGCGGCCTGGCCCCACCTGCGGATCGGCGCCAGCGTGCATTCGCTCACAGACGCAACCACTGCTGAGCAGGACGGCGCGCACTGGTGCATAGCCGGTTCGGCGTTTTCCACAGCGAGCCATCCTGGAGAAGCGCCTGCCGGCCCCGACGCGATCGCGGAAATGGCTGCAGCCGTGAGCATTCCCGTAATAGGGATCGGGGGAGTGTCGCCCGAGTCAGCGGCCATGCTGCTGCGTGCCGGCATTCACGGGATGGCGGCCATCAGCGGCATATGGCATGCGCCGGATGTAGGTGATGCCGCGCAACGCTATCTTTCTGCGTATGACGCACACGAGGGAATCGACTGAACCGGTAACCCTCACCGTCAACGGCGCCGCCCGTGAAGTGAGACCAGGCAGTTCGGTCGCCGACCTGCTGCACTCCCTCGGAATTGATCCCCGAATGGTAGTAGTCGAGCACAACCGCGAAATACTCCGTGATCGGGGTTCGCACGGAGAGCGTGCTCTTTCCCCGGGCGACGTCGTGGAGATCGTGCACTTCGTGGGCGGCGGCTGATGACGGCGGCAGCGATGACGGGACTGGACACTCAGTTTCAGATTGCCGGCCGTGAGTTCCGCTCGCGGTTGATGGTGGGTACCGGGAAGTACGCGTCCAATGAGCAGATGATCGCCGCAATCGAAGCATCCGGTGCGGAGGTCGTCACGGTAGCAGTGCGCCGTGTGGACCTTGACCGCTCGCAACGCGACGGCATTCTGCACCACCTGGATCCCGCGCGTCATTTCCTGTTGGCGAACACCGCCGGCTGCTACACGGCTGACGACGCGATTCGTTACGCGCGTCTGGCCCGTGCCGCAGGCTTCAACGAGTGGATCAAGCTGGAAGTGATCGGCGACACGGAAACGCTGCTGCCTGATGTCGCGGGACTGCTGGAAGCGACGCGTGTGCTTGCTGGTGAGGGTTTCAAGGTCATGGCGTACACGAACGACGATCTCATCGGAGCGCTGCGCCTGCAGGACGCCGGCGCAGTCGCGGTGATGCCGCTCGCTTCACCGATAGGATCGGGGCTTGGTCTGCTCAACCCCTACGCCATCCGCACGATCAAGCGAAGGCTCGACGTCCCCGTGATCGTGGACGCCGGGGTGGGTTCCGCGCTGGACGCGTGCGCCGTGATGGAGCAGGGTGTGGATGGAATCCTGATGAACACAGGGATCGCGGCAGCCGGAGACCCTGTTCGGATGGCGACGGCAATGCGACTCGCGACGGATGCGGGGCGGCTGTCATTCCTTGCCGGACGCATGCCACGACGTGAGACCGCGCTTCCGTCCTCTCCCTCGACTGGAATGCTCGAGTGACGCCACAAGGTTTGAGTACGCAACTCGCCGTGGCAGGCGGGGTCACCGATGCGCGCATTGCCGCTGCCGAGGTGCTCGCCGATCTCCGTCGCGGCGAGATGCTGGATTCCTCATTTGAGCGACGCGCAGCGTCGCTCGATTCCAGGGACCGCCGGTGGACGCAGGAGCTGGTATACGGGATGCTGCGGCGGCGGTCGTGGATCGACGCAGTGCTCAGCGAGCGTGTGCGCGGTGGGCTCGCGCGTCTCGATCCTGACCTGATCGATTTGCTGCGCCTTGGTGTGCACCAGCTCATCCGCATGCACAGCGTCCCGCCCTACGCCGCTATTGCGCAGACGGTGGAGCTGGCCAAGCGGCGGCACGGTATAGGGGCCAGCAAACTGGTCAACGCGGTGTTGCGTCGTACGGACCGGGAGCGCGAGACGCTCGGCGTGCGGCCGAGCGAGGACGAGGTCGAAACGCTGGCCGCTGAGTACTCGCATCCGCGGTGGATCGTCGCGCGCTGGCTTGCCAGATACGGAAAGGAGGACACCGTTCGCCTGCTCTCCGCGAACAATGTCGAGCCGCCGCTCGTTGTCCGGCCGTTCGGAGTGGTGCGTGAGCAGCTGGAGGCGACGCTCGAATCGGCGGGGGTGCATGTCTCCGACGCTCCGCTGGTACGCGACAGCCTGATAGTGCGCGGACACGTCTCGCTGGCGGAGCTGGGTGCGTTCAAACAAGGGCTGTTCTTCGTCCAGGATCCGGCCTCGACGCTGGTCGTTCACTATGCGGCCATCGAGCCCGGCTCAGTCGTGGCCGACCTGTGCGCTGCGCCCGGCGGCAAGGCACTCGAGTTGGCACGCACGGCAGGGTCGGTGCTGGCCAGCGACCGCTCGCTCGCCCGACTGCAGAAAGTCGTGGGCAACACTGTGCGCGTTGAGACTCATACGGTGATCCCATACGTGAGCGATGCGAGACATCCGGCGATCCGCCCTGTTGATGTGGTGCTGATCGACGTGCCGTGCACCGGGACCGGAACCTTCCGCCGGCACCCGGACGCGCGCTGGCGCCTCAAGGTGTCGGATCTTGCGGTCACCACCACGCTGCAGCGCGCCATCCTGCGCAGCGCCGTAGACGTGGTGCGGCCCGGCGGACTGCTCGTCTACTCCACCTGCTCCCTGGAACCGGAGGAAAACGACGATCAGATGACGGCCTTTCTGGCGGACCATCCCGATTTCGTGCTGGAGCCACCGCCAGAGGATGCAGTACCGCCGGAGACGCTCGACGGCGGGATGCTCCGTGTGCTGCCGCAGCGTCACGGCACCGACGGGGCGTACGCAGTCCGGCTCCGGAGGAAGAGCTAGGTGAACTGGCGCGGAGCTCCGCGCCGCGCATTTCCCTACCTCCTGGTGGCCACGACCGGCTTCCTCGCGGCTTATCTGATCCTGTTCTTCTTCGCCTTTCCGGCTGAGGTGATCCCGGATGAAGCGGAGGTGCCGAACGTCGTCGGGATGACGTTCGACCGCGCTTCCCGGGCGCTCAGCCGGGCCGGGTTCACCACCGTGGAAGGGGAAGCCCGCTTCCATCGTGTCGTCGCCGCGGGCGTCGTACTTCAGCAGGATCCACCCGCAGACAGCCGGCAGAAGCGGGGCACGGAGGTGCGGCTCGCCATCAGCGCCGGCCAGCGGAGCGCCGAGGTTCCTCAGCTCACCGGGATGACCGAACAGGCTGCGCGCGTGGCGCTCGCCAATGCGGGCTTCGAGCTCGGGACCATCAACAGACAGAACAGCGATAACCCGCGCGGCATGGTATTCATGAGCGACCCGCCGCCCGGTGACCAGGTGCAGCTGCCGGCGACGGTGAACCTCATCATCAGTGAAGGACCGGCTATCATCATCGCGCCGGATCTCATCGGCAGGACGCTCCCGGAAGCGCGATCTCTGCTGGAGCAGGTCGGACTCCGCCTTGGCAACGTGTCGCGCGATACGAGCTCGTTCCAGATCGAGAACACCGTGCTCAGACAGATCCCCGCGGGGGGCCAGCCAGTCCCCACCGGCGGCACCGTGAACGTCGTGGTGAGTGAGTTCCCCGCAGTGGAGCCTTTCCCGCTGGATACTTTCCCGGTGAGATGACAGTCAGGATCGCCCCTTCCATCCTCAGCGCCGACTTCGGTCGGCTCGCCGACGAGATCGCCATGTGCGAATCGGCCGGCGCAGACTGGATCCATGTGGATGTGATGGACGGGCACTTCGTGCCGAATCTGACGTACGGCTCCAAAGTGATCGAGACCGTCCGGCGCCTGACCGCGCTGCCGCTCGACGTGCACCTCATGGTCACCGAGCCGCAGAAATACTTCGATTCCTTTGCCAGGGCCGGGGCATCGCTGCTGAGCATCCATGTGGAGGCCGCTCCGCACCTGCACCGACAGCTCAACCGCATCAGGGAACTCGGCTGCCGCGCAGGCGTCGCTCTGAACCCTGCCACCCCGGTGAGCACGATCAGCGAAGTGGCGGCGGACGTCGACCTGCTTCTGGTGATGTCGGTGAACCCCGGCTTCAGCGCCCAGGAGTTCATACCTGCTTCGGTCGCCAAGGTCGGCCGCGCCCGTGCGCTCCTCGATGAGGCGGGAAGCCACGCAGCTCTGGAAGTGGATGGCGGGATCTCGCGCGAAACGATTGGAGCGGTGTGGCGGGCCGGCGCTGACACATTCGTCGCAGGTAACGCGGTTTTCGGTGCGGAGGATCCGGCAGCAGAGATCACAGCTCTCCGGGCCCTCTGCGCACACAGCGCATGACTGCGCGCGGAGCGCTGCTGGCGATCGTCGCCGCCGTACTGCTCGTGGGACTTTTCGTCGGCGGGCGCGCACTGATGCGCGCCGACCGCGGCTCAGGCGGCGTGACCATGACGGCGCCCGAATTCGAGGCTGTCACGGTGGATTCCGTACCCCAGCGCAGGACGCTCACGGACTACCGGGGCGATGTCGTCCTGCTCAACATCTGGGCGACATGGTGCGGTCCCTGCCGGTGGGAGATGCCGAGCATGCAGGCGCTGCACGAGGAGTTCGCCGACCGGGGACTCCGCGTAGTCGCCGTGAGCATCGATCACCCGGAAGCGGGAGTCGCGATTACGGAGTTTGCCCGCTCGCTCGGGCTCTCCTTCGAGATCCTGCACGACACCGCCGGAGCCATCAGCTCGGCATATCGCACCACGGGCATCCCCGAGACCGCCGTGATCGGCAGGGACGGCGTGATCCGGAAACGTGTGGCCGGCGCGGAACTGTGGAACTCGGCCGCGAACAGGGCGCTGGTCGAGCGGTTGCTGGCAGAAAGCGAGCGCTGAGCAGTGCCGCGGGTACTGGGAATCGAGACGTCGTGTGACGAGACGTCAGCGTCGGTCATAGATGGGGTCGGGGACGACGTACGGCTGCGCTCGCTGGTGATTCTGTCGCAGGACGTGCACGCCGTCTTCGGCGGCGTGGTTCCTGAGATCGCATCACGGGCCCATGTCACGAGTATTGCCGCAGTAACCAACCGTGCCCTCGAGAATGCGGACTCGACGCTCGACTACGTCGAGCTGGTAGGCGTCACCTACGCGCCAGGGCTCATCGGTGCACTGCTCGTTGGTGTCGGCTTCGCCAAGTCACTCGCCTGGGCTCTGGGCGTCCCGCTGATTGCGGTTCATCACATGGAAGGTCACCTGTTCGCCGCCTCGCTCGAGCATCGGGACGCGGTGCCGCCGTTCACCGCCCTGCTCGTCTCCGGCGGGCACACTCTGCTGCTGGACGTGCCGGCATGGGGCACGTACCGCCAGCTCGGCGCCACCCGTGACGACGCCGCAGGTGAGGCTTTCGACAAGGTGGCCAAGCTGCTTGGCCTCCCCTATCCCGGCGGGCGTCCACTGGAGCAGCTCGCGGCCAGCGGAGATCCGGAGCGCTTCCACTTCCCACGTCCCATGCTCGATCGCGCGCGCGATCAATCCGATCCTGCGTACTACGACCTGTCGTTTAGCGGGCTCAAGACGGCGGTCCTGCACGCTGTTCGCGGCTCCGACGATCTCGAACGGGATCGCGCATCGATTGCCCGGGCGTTTCAGGACGCGGTGATCGAAACGCTGGTGGAGAAGACATACCGCGCCGCTGCAGCCCACGGCCGGAAGCGGATTGTCGTGGGAGGAGGAGTCGCGTGTAACCGCACTCTGCTCGAGGCGATGCGGACACGTGGCATGGAATCGGGAACTGTGGTCTTCGCCGCCTCGCCGCGCCTTTCCACGGACAACGCCGCCATGATCGCGCGAGTTGCGCTGTACCGGCACGAGCGCGGAGAGCGCGCGGGCCTGGATCTCACGGCGTTTGCCTCCCGGCCAATTCCCGGTCTGGTGTGAGCTGACGCCTGTGAGGCGCTAGCTTTCCTCGCGATGGGCATCCTTCACCAACCCTTCGTATACAAGATCGGGCCGCTCGAGGTCGGCGGCTTCGGCTTCGCGATGCTGATGTGCTTCGTCATCGCGCAGATCGTGGCACAGCGCGAGCTCGCGCGGCGGGGCCACGATCCCGAACCGATCGGTGACCTGATCATCGCCGCGGTGATCGGCGGCCTGGTGGGCGCGAAGCTGTATTACGCGATCCTCACACAGGATACCGGAGCCATCTTCAGCCGCGCCGGTTTCGTGTTCTGGGGGGGGCTCATCGGCGGGATCCTCGTAGTGCTCCTCGTCATCCGCATCAAGAAGCTCTCGGTTGCGCGTATCGCAGACGTAGCCGGGATCTCGATCGCCGCGGCGTATTCGGTGGGGCGTACGGGATGCTGGGCTGTGGGTGACGACTATGGGCGCCCCTGGAACTCGGCCCTCGCAGTCCGCTTCCCCGAAGGCGCCCCCCCATCGACCGTGGAGAACATGTCCACGATGTTCGGCGTGGAGTTTCCGCCGGGCACGGACCCGGGCGCCGTCGTAGCGGTGCACCCGACCCAGCTGTACGAGACCGCGGCAGGTTTCGTGATGTTCCTCATCCTCTGGCGGATGCGCGATCACAAGCACGCCGAGGGGTGGTTGTTCGGGGTTTACAGCGTACTGGCCGGAGTCGAGCGGTTTCTCGTGGAGTTCGTCCGCGCCAAGGACGACCGTTTCATCGCGGGGCTCACCGCGGCCCAGATCATCGCGCTTGGCTTCGTGGTCGTTGGCATCCTCGTCATGTACGCTCGTCGCAGCGTCACGCCCGGATCTCCGGGTGTCTACGCTCGACGAGGGGCAGCGAAGGCAGCCTAGAGGCGACTTTCGGGGTTCGCGGGCGCCGCCTTTCCCAGTGGTGCAGGTGCTGCAACAGGTAGTCGAGCGAGAATACGTGCTTCGTGCCGTCTTCCTCCCTGCGGAACACCACCTGTGACCAGCCGCGCATACCTACAGGTGTGAACCAGCTCCCGTTCATGTGAAGCTTCTCTCCGGCGATGGCGTGGATGATCACGCGCTCATAGCGCGAGCGCGGCAGGATGCGCTCGGGAAAGAGGTTGTCCCACATGACTCCGCGGCCGACGTCCTCGTACGACTCCGGTCGATCGGGCAGCTCCAGCAGCGACGGCACGCGCCCGCGTAACACGGACCCGATCAGGCGCAGTGTGAACGGGTCCGAGACGCGCCGTATTGAGGGCCAGAAGTATCTGGCCGTCAGCCCCGCCAGCTCACGGAGCGCCAGCGTGCGCCCGTCGCGCGTTTGCCAGATCGGAGCGTCCACATCCGACTCGAACGGATTGCGCGGGAAGCAGTCATGCCTCGCCAGCCACCCCTTGCGGGTGGTATGCGGCACCGGCTGAAAGCCGGCAAGCACCGGGACCCCGACCCGCTCCAGCGCACTCAGGTGGAAGGAAGGCCAACGCATCACCTCCCGCACGATGCCGACGATGAGGCTCGCCGTGGCAATCATGAGGGCTGCGCTCGGTGTGAAATCGACGGTGATCTCGATCCTGTCACCGCGTGGCCTGACCCCAACGCCCGTGGAGCGCCGGTTCGCCGCAAGCAGCATCACGGGCATCGGCAGCGTGTAGGACAGCAGAAGCGCCAGCTGCTGCACGCTGCGTCCATTCGACCGGCGACGCGGCGGCACGTCGAACGACACGTTGTAATGAGCGCTGAAGCCGCTCAGACGCACTTCACGCCCGTGGCGCCGCTCCCATGCGTCGAGTTCCGCCCGCAGGAAGTGGATACTCTCCCACAGAGACCGTCCCGCCCGGGCGGCACAGCCGCGCTCGATCTCGATGACCGGTGTGGCGAGCTCGATCACTCCGGTGTCGAAGTACACCACACCACCTGTCGGCAGATGGTATGAGCGCCCCTCACGATGCATCAGGGGGCCGCGGATGAAGTTCCGCGGCGTGCCGAAGACGTCCTCCGGCCGCGCTGGGAGCCCATCAACCGTGATAGCGAACTCCGCTTCCATCCCGATTGCTGCCAGCGCGATACGCTCAGACCGCTCGAACTTGCCTGCGGCGTGTCCCTTCTTGCTGCTGTTGAACTCCATGGATTCCCGGGCGGCCTACCCGCCCTCACCTGCTGTCAGATTCGGTTCCAGCCGATCGGGGTAATGGTCGGCATCAGACGTTCCAGCTGCTGGTCTGGCGATTCCTGCGCCAGGTATGTCCCGGGGCACCGACAGTACGTAGCCGAAGTCCAGGTGAAGATGATCCTGCGCGAAGTCGGGCGGCGGGCCGAACGGTCTGGTCCACACTCCAGGAAGTGCAGCCCTGGCTATCTCCTCATACTTCCCGATCGCCTGCTCGTCATTCACATAAGTGTCTCCGATCCGGTACACGTCTGCCGCTGTCGCCCAGCAGTGTGGTGAGGCGTGCCGGGTAAGCCTGTGCGCCGGCGTTCTGTAACCACCGTTCGTGGCAATGTGCACCAGCGTACCAACGGTCTCGCGGAAATGCTCCAGGCAGACTGCAAGCAGGGTGACTGCGCACGGCACGTATCTCGGGAAGACACGCATAACCTCGATTTCCCGAACGTCTACCTGCAGGAACTCCCACAGAGCGAAGTGCGGCGTGAACTCGAGCTCGAGCGCCGCATTCCACGACGGGACCTCATAGAAATAGCGCGGGAGTACCCGCTCCCGTCCCTGTGCATCCCGTAGCGTCTCGCCCGGGCGCAGCGCAGTTCTGTACCGCTCGGGGAGCAGCAGCCCGTCAACGACTGCGAGGTCCGGCCCAGAATCAGCCATTGCCGTTCTCGTCACTGCCAACCAGGTGCTCATACGCGGCATACGAAACGCTTGCGATAGTTGGCTGGCGCTTCGTCGCGCCTGGCTCCCACTCGGAGAGCACGGTCAGCACATAAGGAGACCTTCCCGGCAGGTACACGATTCCGGCGTCGTGCGCCACGGTCGATATCTCCCCTGTCTTGTGCGCGACCCGGGCTCCCTTGGGCAGCGGTGCAGGAATACCACTCCTGAACTCCTGCGCGTGCAGGATCTCGGTTATCTGTCGCGACAGGTCCGGGGTGAACACCCGTCCCTCTGACACGGCGCGGAGCAGATTGCTGAGCCCGCGGGCAGTGACCCGATTGTTGATCCCCAGCGCATGGGCGCGCTCGTCCTCGACGCCTCGACGGAGATCGATTCCATGCGCGACACCGATCTCCTCCAGTTCGGCGCGCACGCGGTCCACACCGAGATAATCCAGCAGCAGATTTGTGGCCAGATTGCTGCTCGTCGCGATCATGTGTCGTGCGAGGTCGCGGATCAGCATCGTCCTCCCGATGCTCTGGTGCACTTCGGAGTTCGCGTCGCGTCCGGAGTCCACCCTGAAGGGGACACCGTCCACGACGCTGTGGAACAGGTTGCGGACGTGAAGCCGTGAGTACGGCCGCAGCTCGCCGCGGTGAATCGCCCCGAACACCCCGATGAGTATCGGCACCTTGATCGTGCTGGCGGCGTGAAACCACCGGTCGTCCTGGTAGGTGAACTCGGCACCAGTGGTTGCGTCGTACAGCCCCACCGCCAGTGCGTTCGCCTGCGAATCGCGTTCGATCTCTTCTATTCGACCACGAAAGTCTTCAACGGTCGTGCGCGGCATACACGAATCTGGCAGCTGTGGAAGAAACGACCGGGGCGTGAGAGAGGGCAATTCGGGTGCCGGGTACCTCGCTTAAACTTGGTGCATGCCAGCAGCCTCGCACGAGCGCCCCGCGGAGCGTACCGGTCACTACCATCTGATAGGGATCGGCGGTACCGCGATGGCTTCCCTGGCGGGGCTGCTCACCGAGGCCGGTCACCGGGTCACGGGGTCCGATGAGAATGTGTACCCGCCCATGTCGGACCGGCTCCGGGAAATGGGCATCCACTACGCCCGGGGATACGCCGCGGCGAATCTCGACCCACGCCCCGACGTAGTGGTTGTGGGCAACGCGATCATGCGGGGTAATCCGGAGCTGGAGAGGGTGCTCCGCGAGAAGCTCCACTACACGTCCTCCGCGGTCGTGATCAAGGAGCTATTCCTGCGCGGACGGCATTCGCTGGCGGTCGGCGGAACCCACGGCAAGACGACTACCGCCTCGCTGCTCGCCTGGGTTCTCGAGTCGGCGGGGCTGAATCCGGCGTTCCTGGTCGGGGGTGTCGCCGAGAACTTCGGAAGCTCGTATCGGCTTACCGATTCCAGGTACTTCGTGATCGAGGCTGACGAATACGACACGGCCTATTTCGACAAAGGGCCGAAGATGTGGCACTACCTGCCGGACACAGCGATTGTGAACAACATCGAGTTCGATCATGCGGACATCTACCGGGACGAAGAGGCATACAGGTTCGCGTTCGCGCGCTTCATCAACCTGATTCCGGACAATGGCACCCTCATCGCGGGGTGGGACTCGCCGATAGTGCGTGCGCTGTCCGCGAAGTCGTTCGCGCCTGTGGAGTCGTTCGGTTACGAGGCGAACGCAGGCACTGTCGTGACAACCGGTGAGCACCCGCGCTGGACCGCGCGGGATGTGGTTTTTGGCGAGACGGCAACTCGCTTCACAGTGATGCACGACGGTGCAGTGTGGGGCGAGGTCGAGTCGCCGCTGGCGGGTGCGTTCAACGTGCGGAACATGCTGGCTGCCATAGCAGCCGCGCATTCGGTCGGCGCGGATCCAGCGGGCGTGCGGGAGGGACTGCGCACGTTCCGCAGCGTTCGACGGCGCATGGAGGAGCGGGGCACCGTTGGCGGCGTCACTGTGATCGACGACTTTGCGCATCATCCGACGGCTGTGCGGGAGACGATCGCAGCAGCCAGGCAGCGGTACCGTGGTCGCGCGATCATCGCGATCTTCGAGCCGCGGAGCTACACCGCCCAGCAGCGGGCATTTCAGGCGCCCTATCTGGAGGCGCTGTCAGGCGCCGACGAGGTCATCCTGGCGGGGCTGCATCACCCCGAACGCTATGCAGCGGGCACTGCGCTGGATCCGGCAGAGCTGGCCTCCGAGCTCAAGCAACGCGGCATTCGCGCGGCCTACATCCCGGAGGTTGATGCCATCGTTCGCGATCTGACGCCCCGGCTAAGCATGTATGAGGTGATTCTGGTGATGTCGAACGGTGGTTTCGGCGGGATCCACGAGAAGCTGCTTGCCGCACTCGATCAGGCTTCGTCCAGATCGTAGGTGTAGTCTCCGGCAAGCTCGCGAGCACAGAGCGCGGCCCTCTCACCCGTGCGCTCCTCGAAGCGGCGGGCAAACTCCGGGAGACCGTCCGCAGTGAACAGGAGGCGTGGGATGCCGATCGCTGCAATCGCCCGCTCAATCGCGTCGGGCGGACCCTCGATCTCCACCAGATCGTCCATGCGCGGATACCGCTCAAAGCGGATTACTGCGCCACCCAGCTCATAGGTGAAAACCTCCCGCTCGACCTCGCGTGTGATGATGTAGCCGAGTCTGTCGAGCATCGCTGCGGTCGCCGTGCGATCGACGACCTCCGTAGAGATCTCCTCGCGCAGTTTGTAGCCTGCCGCATACCGCGTAGGCCCCTTCCACTCGAGCCACGCCTGCGTGGTCTGATCGTGCGTCTGCACCCTCAGGCGCAGCACATGATCACGCGCGATCAGGCGCCGCTTGCGCCGGTCGTAGCGCCAGTCCACCAGAGTGCCTGAGAACACGAGGCGCGCGCCCGCTTCGCGGGCACGCACCTGGCGCCCCTCGAAATCGTCTACGATGCTCTTGAGCTCTGTCTCAAGCATCGGCGATCACACTCACGACTGCCCCCGTGTCGGCGAGCGTCTCGAATACCGCTGTCGGTCCATGCATGCGCAGCTCCTCCGAGCTGTAATGTCCCGTGGCGACTGCAATCGTACGCGCTCCAGCGGCCTGCCCGCAGTGCACGTCGGCCGGCGTATCGCCGATCACGACCATTGCGGCCGGATCCACGTCTCGTCCAAGCACCTCACGCGCGCGCCGCTGCGCGAACGAGGGCAGCTCCGGTCGCGACTCGTGATCAGACCCATACGCGTTCACGCGAAAGCGGTCCACATCCAGGCCGGCGGCCCGGAGCTTCACCGCGGCCCCGGGCGCGATGTTCCCGGTGAGCAACCCAAGCAGAACGTCGTTCCGGCGCTCGAGGTCGTCGAGCAGCTGCGAAACGCCTGGCAGGACCAGCGGTGGCGTCTCACCCTGCTCGATCTCGACCGCCAGCTCACGAAGATAGTTCTCGAACAGTTTGTCCATGCGCTCGTCAATGTAGGGGTCGCCGTGACCGACGCCACGCATCAGGTCACGCACGATCTGACGGTCAGTCTTGCCGTCGTAGCGGTAGGCCGGATCTCCCCAGGAGCCAAATACGTCGGTGAGCGCCCGGCGCATCGCGCGCCCCCCTGCTCCGCCGCTGCTCAGCAGAGTGCCGTCTATGTCGAACAGAACGAGCTTCACATTCGGGTGAAAAAGACGCCTGACACGATGGTCACCGCACCGATCCCCTGCAGCATGGTCGGGACCTCGCCGAGGGTGAACCACGCAACCAGCAGCGCGATAATCGGCTGCACGTTGGCATATACGGCTGTCCTCGTTGGGCCGAGCACGCGCACACCACGGTACCAGAACAGGTAGGCGACCACCATCGCCATGACGCTGCTGTAGAAGATCGCCGGCCATATCTCGATGGGTATGGTCTCCCACCGGACTCGCGCCAGCGCGGGCGCCGAAAAGACGAGAAGAGGAATCAGACCCCCGATGATCGTCGTCGTGGCGAGCATCAGCGGGTTCATGGTCATCGCATACGGCTGCAGCGCCAGCGTGAACCCCGTCCAGCAGAGAACGCCGACGCAGATGAGAATCGTTCCCATCAGCGAGCTGTCGCCAACCGCTGAGGTGGCGCTCCCGAAGACGATCGCACCAACGCCCACGAACGAGAGGGCCAGACCGGCTACCGTGCGGCCGCGAACATGTTCGATACGGCTGTACCGCCCCGCCAGGGCGATCATCGCCGGTGTCGCGGCGATGATGAGCGCCGCGTTCCCAGCCCGGGTGCGCGACAGACCTTCGATGAACAGCACCTGGTACACGCCGTGACCAATTACTCCGATCGCCAGGAGCTTCAGCAGAACTCGCCGTGGCGGAAGCGGTGTCCGGGCGGCGAGTGTCAGCGCCACGAGCACAGCGGCGGCGAGCGCCACCCGCAGACCGGCAAAGGCACGCGGCTCGAAAGCGGCGGTCGCATACTTGGTGATACTGAAATTCACCGCCCAGATCGTCGTCATCAGCAGTAGCAGCGCATCCGTGTTCGAGAAGGGATGGCTGCGGGCGGTGTGCGGCACGGGGGAAAGCTAGCCGGGCGCGCGAGCGGGCTGCTACCTTGCGCGTAATGCGCATCTCCTTCGCCGTCTTCGCGGACGGCGCAAACCTGTCGCAGGAAGGCAAGCTCAACGTCCTCGGCGTTTTCGACGCCGTGCAGGTCGCAGCTCTTCCATCACTCCACCCGCGCACACATCTCGTCGTCCGGCTGAAAGGTGACGAGGACGATGTGGGCTCCCACCGCATGACCCTGCGATGGCTCGACCCGGCCGGCGAGGAACTCTGGTCGTCCACCGGGGAGCTCAATGTCGCTGGCGCGATGCACCCGGACTACGACATGGACCTCCCGGTCATCGCGGTCGTGGACCTGCCGCTGTCGCAGACCGGTCGGTATGTCATGCAGGTGGTACTGGACGACGACCATAAAGCCGATGTGGTCCTGATCGTGACGTCTTCCGTCCCCCAGCCCGTCGTACGCTCGGGCGGGATGATGATCAGCTGAGCAGGACTCTCCTGGCAAACCGGTAGCACGCGTTCAGCGACCGACTGACCGCGTCCGAAGCAGGCAGCCGCTCCACTGCATAGCCGCCGCGCGACACGGAGAGGTGTACCACGACCCCGGGGGTGACAGCGATCGCCACATGAGTCATGCGTGCTGCGCCCGGTGCGCAGAAGAACACGAGGTCTCCAGGCTCCACGGCGTCGCGGTCCGGCACGGGAACACCGGTTTCAGCCTGCTGCCAGGCGTCGCGCGGGAGGTGCAGCCGGTGGAGCGCGAACACGCTCTGCACGAAGCCGGAGCAGTCCGCTCCCCAGGGAGTCACCCCGCCCCAGACATAGGGAGTCCCCGAAAAGAACCGTTCCGCCGATTCCAGGATCGCCACGGGCAGCTGTGGGAACGCAGCGCGACGGTCCGCCAGCGGCATCGCTTCACCGGTCTCGACCACCCCATCCTTCGGCACGTGGGCGCCCAGCGGCAGCCGCAGGTGCGCACCGCCGTTCGTGCGCGCGGTACACCCCAGCGACAGCGCGCGGCTGGTCCGCCAGCCGCTGGGGGGCGAGCCGTTGCCTCCGCGGACCGCGCCACCGAGGTAGCCGCCGTGCACCCATCCGTGATAGCCGTCCGCGCCGGCTACGCGCAGCCAGTCGCCCCGCGCTCCCCGCACGTCAACAGCGTGACCGGCCAGCAGCTGCGATATCTGAATGCTCGCAGGCGACGGCTTCGCGAGCAGGGGCGCGAGCGCGACGCGAACTGATCGGCGCCGAGGCCTCAGTGCTCGGGCCAGGTCAGGCGCGGCGAGGGCGGCTCCGTCGTCCCCGCCGCAGCCTCGTCCGCAAGCTCCTGGCAGGCACGGCAGCGGATCACCCCACGCAGCGTGCACGGCAGGCAGATGAACGTTCCGCAGTCAGTGCAGGGATAGCCTTCGGACGCGCGCTCATCGAGGCCGCACGCACGGCACTTCATGACGTCACGTTCCTTCAGAACCCTGGGCGGCGGCATGGCGACGAATGTAGTCCTCTCGGGCGGCGGGGAGCAACGAAAAAAAGCTGACAGCGGTTAGCTGCCAGTCCCCTAGAACCGCCAGCTCCGGAACAGATCCAGGCCCAGCTGCGGCGGTGTCTGCTGGAACGTCCGCGCCGTCGTCGTGCCAACGCACGCGAGGTCGCCCGAGCCAGGCTCGATGCCACCCTGCGCGAAGTAGGTCGAATTGAAGCGGTATTCGAGGTGCAGGCCGAGTCCCTCGGTAAAGTTCGTTCGGCACAGACCGGTGCTCAGGCCCACGTACCACCGATCGCTCAGCTGCTTCCCGAGTATCACCCGCGTGTTGTACAAAGTGTTGAGGTACGAGGCTGAGACGCTGGATGCGCCCGACTCCAATCGCACCGCGCCGGGTTGCACCTCGACGATGTCGAAGAGGCTGCGCGGTATCCGGGCGCTGATGAGCGTGCCGGCGAGGCGCCCGCCAAGCGTCAGGAGCTGCTCCGCGTATTCGGTGGATGTTCCGGTGAGTGCGAAGGCCGGCTCACCCGTTACGAGGTAGCTGAGCAGGTCGGACTGCGACAGGTTGAGGCCGTCCGCGCTACTCAGCGACAGCTGTGGCGCACGCAGGTTGCCGGTAATCGCGGCGAGAATACGGACATCCTCCCGCGCGATCGTTCGCCGCGGCTGCCGCACCGTATGGATCGCTCGAATGTCGAGCGTCGGGTTGATGTCGGGCGCGCCGAAGAACCGCACTGTGCCGCGCTCGACGTGGAAGGTCGGCTGCACGACCGCGAGATTCAGAACGTACGTGCCGCGGGTTGCATTCAAGGTACCAACCAGGGCGAGGCGGTCACCGTCGTCCCCATTCGACAGCCCGCGCGTGACCCGGAGCGCTCCACCAAGCTCCACGTTCGCCTCAGAGGAGCGCAGCCACACGTCCTCTCCCAGCACGACATTGACGTCGTCAAGTCGAAGGTTGGAGACGAACTCACCGGGCGCACCAGGTAACAGAGCGCGGGATCCTGCCTGCGATGTGTCGGCGAGCTCGTAAAGCGCATCGTCATCCAGTGACGCAATCTCCTTGTCGAGCCGCTCGGGAAGGTGAACAGTGCCTTCGTCCACGATGACGGATCCGCGGAGGGTAGCAGCACGGTACGGCCCCACCAGCTGCAGCGCCGGTCCCGTGGAGATGTCCAGCGTGGCGAAGCCGCGCCGGTTCACGGCACGGAAGCTTCTCGCAGTGGCCTCGAGATCGAATACCGGGTTGTCCCTGTCGCTCAGGTCTATCGTCCCCTGCGCTCGCGCGGAGCCCCGGCGCCCGCCACCGCGCGGAGTCTCGGCGGACAACTCGCGGATGTGCAGCCAGGTGTCGTTGAGCTCGATGTTGGCCGTGACGCGCTCGTAACGCGCACCTGATACAGTTGCTCTGCCGTTGTCGAGCGTGAATGCGCCCAGGGCGCGTGGCTGGGCGGGGGTTCCCGCAAGCGCCAGCTCGAGCCGCAACGGACCGGACGCCTCAGCCACTCCGGGCACGAGACCGTTGAGCAATCCGAGATCGGCGTCACGCGATCGGATCACACCCGAAACGGAGTCCGCGGACCAGAGCAGATCACGAACGGCAAGGCTTCCGGTACCGCTGACGGGCGCGAGGATCAGTGAATCCATGGCGACGAAGCCACGCGCGAGTCTGATGGTGGACGGACTCGTGGCGCGGTATGCCCGCTCAGCATCCACCCGAGCGAACAACGTATCGACGTGGACCCGGCTGGTGTCGCCGTCGCGGGCGAGCCGGCCAGTAACGTTGGTCACACCGCCGCCTGGTCTGTGAAGCGCGGCATGGTACACACCCTCGGCGCCGAGCTCGAGCGGAAGCTGTGCGGCACCTTCCGCATGATCGAAGCGAACACCGCGAACGGCTATCGTGTCGGCTGTAAGCGAGATCGCCCCGCTCACGCGACCGCCACCGCGGGTTACATCCACCGATCCGCGAAGCGACTGCGCGCGCTGATCGCCGACCACGAGCTGCCGGCCGGTGACGTTCGCCACCACACCGTGAGTCTGGCCGGTGCGGAGTTCACCTTCGGCACGCAACTCCCCGCTCAACCGCGGCACGCTGTCCACGATCCGGTCGAGCAGCGCGGCGACTGCCGGCAGTGAGTCGATCACCGCGCTGACTCTCAAAACGCCTGACCCGCTCCGCGTGAGCGCGAGCGATCCGTCAGCGCGGATCATCGCCCCCGGCAGAGATAGCGCCGAGCTGTCGAATTGGAACACGCCGTCACCGAGCTCACCGCTGGCAAACGAAGGAAACAGTCGCAGCTCACCGAAGCTGGAGCTGTCCAGCCGCACGGCGAAGTTCCCAACGGCACTGCTGAGGTCGGCCGCCGACAGCTCAACTTCATAGGTCCCACTGAGGCGCGACGCCGGGCCATCCTCCCGACGCAGAAGCTGACTCAGGTCGGCACGGAAAAAAGTGCCACTGCCCTGGGCGCCGAATGCGGGAGGATCGGTATCGACGACCCCGTCGAAGCTCAGCCGGCCGCCGGCGCCATCGAGTACCGTGGCGAGTGACAGCTGTGGCGCCTCTCCGCGCACTCGAATCGGACCTGTGAACTCACCACGCAGCGGCAGATTGGGATAGGACCGGCCGAGTGTGGTGAGCGACAGCTGGGGAGCGAACAGGTCGAGATCGTAACGGAGGTAAGGGTCTGCCAGCGTGATGCGCCCGGAGCCGGTCACGTGCGACACCGGACCGTCGCCGTCGCGGTGCACAAGGCTCGCGCTGCGGCCACGCACGTCGAGCCACAGTGAGTCGAGGACGACCGTACCGAACACCTCGCCGGACACCTGCGGGAAGTCCGGGATGACCGCACGGGGGGTTCGCAGGTCGAGCCGGGAGATGTCCAGCCGCAACCCGTGAAAGACTGTCAGCGCTGGATCCGAGATGTCGAGCATGCCGCTGGCCACGGCGACGGAGGTGGCTCCGCGAACATGACCGTCGGCGAATGCGATATCGGCTCTCTCTACGCGGAAGCGATCCACCCGTCCACCGGAAGCCGCGACGGTTCCGGTAAAGGTGCCCCGCCAGTCATAGGGGAACGGCTCGCCGTTCACCACGCGAAGCAGCTCGAAATCCAGGGGCGCGGCACGCACTGACAGGTTCCGGATCGCGAGAAGGTCGCCGCTGGGATCCACGACCATGCGACCGGTTAGCCGTGATCCGTGAGTGCTGACATCCATGTTCGAAACCGCGTACTCGATGATCGACTCATCGTGTGCGGCATTCCGAACCTCCACCGTGGCGCGTCCTCCACCGGACCGTGGAAAGGTCGGATATATCCACGCGATGTCGGCGAGCGAAGCACGCTCCGCGTCGATGCTGATCGCGTAGCGCACCGGCCGACCCCCGCCCCAGCTGATCGCCCCGTTCGCAAGCCCTTCGGAACCCGGGAGCCGCCAGCGGAACGCCTCGAACCAGACGGAGTCCCCCCGCTGGTGAACTATGCCGCCGGCCTCGCTGAATCGAAACGGGGGCGAATTCGTGACGGTGGCGAGCTGCAGCACGTTCACGAGCCGTCCGGCACTGTCCGGGTGCGCCAGTCTCGATCTTCCGATCCGCGCGTCGATCTCGTCCCAGCGATAAACTCGCATCGGTCCATGCGCAGTCTGGTGAACGCGGCCGCCGGTATCTGCGACAGCTTCCCGGAGCAGACGTCGGCCAACCGCCGGGCTGGTACCCTCCGGCGGACGCCATGGAAGCGAGAGAGTCACGTGACCGCTCGCGATCGTCGCCGAATCGACGATGACAAAATCGCCGAACCCCCGCCGCTGACCGATCGGCGCTGGCTGCCCCCCCGGGAATATCCGCCTGTAATTCCATGACCCGTCGTGATACTTCCGGAGGTGCACGACCGGGTTGCTCAGCGCGATATGGCGGATCATGGTGCGGCGATCGAAGAGATCGCGCACATCGTAGCGGACGACTGCCCTCCCGCTGGCAAGGAAGAGCTCTCCTTCGTCATCGCGGATCTCCAGTGAGTCCACGGTGACCCCGCCCAGGAACCCGCCGCTCACCCTGCCCACGTGCATCGAGCCGTGCACCTTGGAGGAGAGCCAGGCTGAGAGGAAGCCGCGCACACGCTCCTGGCCGAACTCCGTCTGTGTTGCCAAACCGCCTGCCGCTATGAGCACGACGAACACAGCCATCAGGATGGCTGCACTGAACAGGGCTACGCGAAGCCGGCGCGACATGCTAGAACGCCTGCCCGATCGCGAAGCTGAACGTCAGCCGCCCGCGAAAGCTGCGCGAAGACTCCGGGACGAACGTGGCAGGACAGCGACCTTCCATCTGCACCAGCACGGTTCCCGTTTCGGCCTCACGCCCGCGCACAGGCAGCAGGTTGTCCGGACTGACGCAGGGGAGCCCACCACCCTCGGCCGCGCTCTGCTCGAAGTAGATCGGGCCGCGCGGCCTGTCGTACGGGTTGTAGCCCACGACCATCCGGATCAATCCCACAGGTGACGTGCCGCCAAGCTGGAACCCGGGGGTCGTCTTGAGGCGAAGGTTCCGGAGGACATCACTGCTGCCGCGGTTCCATACATCGCCGACGTCGGTGAAGAGAGTGAGCTGCAGCAGGTCCGAGAGCACGGGACTTCGCACCCGCCACTCGAAGTTCGCCACCACCAGCGAGTTGCCGCCCGTCGGGACCGCGCGCAGATACGTCCGCTCCGAATCGGCGACGCGGAACAGCGTGTCAGGACCCGAAAAGACCGTGTCGAATTGCGCGGCGACGTAAATCGACGACCCCAGCTCGTTCTGCGGGAAACCCCGCACGGTGGTCGGCCCCCCTGCAAACAACCGCTCCTCCGGTGGGATGAACGACCGTGCCGCTCCAAGACCCGGGGAGAACACACCGCCAGCCCGCAATCTCATCGCGAATACTCCCGGTCCAACGGGCCAGTAGCGTGCGACGTCCCCCACGATCTTGCTGAATCCGAGCCCACTGTCGGCGAGCGTGAGCCGCGAAGCGTGCCGTGCCTCGACGCGCCATGTCCCTCCGCGCCGCGGAAATAGCGCATTGTCGGCCGAACTCCGCGCCGCGCTCAGACTGAACGTCCCCAGCCGCTGTGTCGCCTGCAATCGCTCGCGCTCCTCGCGCTCGCACCGGTTGAACACCGCGCAGAAGAGAGCGGGCTGTGCCTCAGTCCGCCCGAAATCGAGCTGGTACGCCACGGTCAACGGCACAGAGCGTGACCACCGGGTTTCCACGCTGGCGATTCCACCGATGGTGGTCGTACGGAGATACGCCTTGAACTCGGACGTCCGGGCGCTGAACACCGTCAGCGTGGGTAGCGTGCGCGTACCAAACAGCCCCGGATGACGCAGGGTGACGCCTGCATAGTAGTTGAGCCGGTCGCTGTACGGATCGTCGCGTGCCTGCGGACACAGCTGGCCTGCTCCACCGAGAGGCTTGCCGATACCGATCTTGGACACCCGTGTTGTGAGCTCCAGTCTCCGTCCGCCAGCGCCGAAATTGTAGTCAGTCAGCTCACCAGTCGCGCGAAAACAGTCGAGCGTTCCGTACCCGCCGCCAACGCGGGCGGCACGCATGGCGTCCTCCGCTACTACCAGCGTGATCACGGCCGCGGAATCGGCAGCCGTTGCAGTATCGACACGCACTGATACCTGGCGATAAGCGTCGGTGAGGTACAGCGCCCGCTGGGCGTCGAGCAGCTGCTGCTCCCGGTACACGTCCCCCTCGCGAACGCCTGCGATCCTGCGAACGTCGCTGTCCCGGATCTGCTGCGATCTGCCAGGACGCGGTGTCGCCTGAACAGCCACTTCGCTGATGCGTGTGAAGGGACCAGTCACGACGACGATCGTATCCACAGCGGTCCGCGCGCTCTCGTTCTCGACCAGAACGTGGCGCGCTTCCGCATGCGGATACCCGCTGTTGCGCAGCCGGCGCAGCAGGGTGTCTCGTGCGGCGTCCAGCCTGATCCTGTCGAGCGGCTGACCGGCGCGAATCGGCAATCGACGCATGAGATCAGCCGCACGCGGGAGGGCTTCCACCCCCGTCACTACCAGTTCGGTGAGAATGACGGGATCGCCTTCGACGATCCGGAACTCCACATCCACTGTGCTGGAGCGAACCGGCCGGGTCAGCGCATCAACCCCGACGTCCGGATAACCGCGTGTTCTGTAGAACAGCACCAGACGAAGCCTGTCCTTGGGGAGCTCGTCGGGATCCAGGCAGCGCCGCGCACCGAGCGGGATGCGTGCTGTCCGCCGACTCCATGACGAGGGTGTTGTCACGATGGCGCGGGCCAGCTCCGCCGAGCTGAACGCGGAGTTCCCGGTGAAGCTCACCCTGCGAACGGTCGTGTCCCCTTCCTCGCAGCTGTAGGCCTGGGCCCGAAGGGACGACACCGGAACCGTGAGAATGGCGAGCAGGCTCGCAACGTGGGCGAGCCACGCACGCCGACGATCGATCACCCGGAGGAGCGTATGACCGTGGGAGGCTGGGGCGGGCGCGCGCGCACCGGAACGGCGCTCCCGCTGCTGCGTGGGACGAGCGGTGCCTTCTGAAGCAGCAGGCGCACCAGGTAGAAGCCGGCAAGGCCGACTCCTACTCCAGCGGCAATCGCCGGCATCAAGTCCGTGGCGCGCAGCTTGCGCCGATAGGTGTACTCCGCGCTCATTCGTTCCTGCGTAAGTGTGCGCCGGGTAAGTTCTCGCGTTCCGACCCCGACCGTCAATCCACAAGAGGTCCCATGCGCCGCCCAACGCTTCAAGCGTCGCTGCTCTCGCCCGCCGCACTTCTTATCGGTTTCCTTGTCGTGGGTGTTGGCTGCCGGGGAGTTGAATCGACGCCGTCACGCAGAACACTCATAGACTCGCGCGACAGAGAGGATCCCCGCTCACTCGACCCCGCCCTCTCCACCGATGTCCCGACAGGGCGCGCAGTTTCGTACGTGTTCGACGGGCTGGTGCGTTTCACTCCTGATGCCCAGGTCGTTCCCGGCCTGGCCCGCTCCTGGGACATCACGGATGACGGCACAACCTACACCTTTCACCTCAGAACGGGCGTGAAGTTCCATGATGGAACTCCGTTTGTTGCCCGGCACGTCGTTCAGAGCTTCCAGCGGGTGCTCGACCCCCGAAGCACGGGAGGCATTGGTTGGCCGCTGTACCCCATCCTCGGCGCCCGGGACTACACCGAGGGACGCGCGACCAGCGTGACCGGACTCAGCGCTCCGGACGATTCGACTGTCGTCATTCGACTGAGCGAGCCCTTCGCCGTCTTCACCAAGCTGCTGGCGATGCCGGCCGCGCACATAGTGCCGGAATCCATCCCCGAAAACTTCGGCCAGCGGCCAATCGGCACCGGCCCGTGGAAGTTCGTCGAATGGAGACACGACGACTACCTCCTGTTCGCCCGGAACGACGAGTACTTCGACGGGGTGGCGCAGGCCGAATCACTTCGGGCCCGGATCATCCCCGAGCCGAGCACGGCCGTGGCGGAGTTCGAGTCGGGGAACGTGGACATTCTCTACGTTCCGGAAGCTGAGACGCGCAACTGGGAGGAGACCGACGAGAAGCGGGCGAGGCTGGTGTCCGCACCCGCACTGCGGCTCTGGTACGTCGGTATCAACACTACGCGCGGCCCGCTGCGTGACGCGCGCGTACGGCAGGCGCTCAACTACGCGGTGGACGTGCGCACGATCTGGGAGCGGATGATGAGCCGCCGCGGGACGATCGCGGCCGGCGTTATCCCGCCGTCCCTCCCCGGGGCAGACGCCAGCAGGGGGCCGTACCAGCGCGATGTGGCGCGCGCCCGTCAGCTCCTGACGGAGGCCGGTTACCCGAACGGGATAGACGTCGAGCTGTGGTCCTCCCAGACCGCCCCATCACCCAGAATCGCTCAGACTATCCAGGCCTACCTCGGAGAAGCGGGTATCAGGGTGCGGCTGCAGCAGCGCGACGCCCCGTCCGTAAGGGAGGCCGCCAGAAACGGGCAGGTGGACCTGTTCCTGAAGGACTGGTTCGCTGACTACCCCGACGCGGAGAACTTTCTCTACCCGCTGCTCCACTCGGCGAATCGGGGGCAGGGCGGGAACATCTCGTTCTATTCGAATTCGGAGTTCGATCGGATCGTGAACGCCGCCCGAACAGAGCTGGACGACGCCAGGCGCGCCCAGCTCTACCAGCAGGCAGACGCGATTGCGTTCCGCGACGCACCCATGATCTTCCTGTTCTTCTACACGGACATGCTTGGAGTGCAGCCGTGGATCAGGGGGTTCGAGGTCCCGGTCATCTTCAACGGACAGCGGTTCACCAATGTCTCGATCGGCGGGCAGTGATTCACGGCCGTGAAGTGACGCGGACGGCGAACGGTCCGCTCCGGTGATCTCCTTCATCATCCGACGCCTGCTGCTGGCGATCCCCACGCTGCTGGGCGTGCTGGTGGTCGTCTTCCTGCTGATCTATGTAGCACCGGGCGACCCGGTTCAGGAGATGGTCGGCGAGCGGGCAGATGCGGAAACGATTGCAAGGCTCCGCGGAGAGCTGCGCCTGGATGAACCGGTATACAAGCAGTTCATCCACTACACCGGCGGGGTGCTGCGAGGCGACCTCGGCAACTCGTACATCACACGGCGGCCGATCACCCAGGACATCCGCGAGCGGTTTCCGAAGACACTGCAGCTCGCGGGCGCTGCAATGCTGTTCGCGTCCGTGCTGGGCATAACCATCGGAGTGCTGAGTGCGCGGGTGCCCGGCGGGTGGTTCGACAGGATCTCCCTCGGTGTCGCATACCTGGGCATCTCGTTCCCGGTCTACTGGGTAGGGCTGATCCTGATCCTTGTGTTCGCCGTGATGCTGCGGTGGCTGCCGCCGTCGGGATACGGGGGAATCAGCTTCATCATTCTTCCGGCGCTGGCGCTCGGCATGCGATCGATCGCGTTCCTTGCACGCGTCACGCGCTCAGCGATGCTCGACGTGCTCGGCAGCGACTTTGTTCGCACGGCCCGTGCGAAGGGACTCAGGGAGGGTACCGTCGTCATACGACACGCCCTGCGTAACGCGCTGATCCCAATCATCACGGTGCTCGGCCTCGACTTCGGGAACTACCTGACCGGCAGCATCCTGACGGAGACGATCTTCAGCTGGCCGGGGCTCGGTCGATACGTGGTAAATGCGATCGCGCGGCGGGACCTGCCGGCGATCCAGGGCTCGGTGCTTTTCCTCAGCAC
>CAZOAT010000027.1:0-15917 GCA_964577965.1 uncultured Gemmatimonadaceae bacterium
GGTAGACGACCCCGCATGGGCCCAGGCGACAGAGTTCATTGACAGGCGGCTCGCCTACAGAACGCCCGACGAGAGGTCGTTCCGCAGGTAGAACAGGTTGAAGCCGTGGCGGTTGGTGGCGACCCGTCGGTAACCGAGGTCGTAGGCCAGAGCGTCAATGCGGCCGATTTGATGCACCGGTCGGGTCGCCGTGGCCCCGCGACAGGAGGGTTCGCTCATCGAAGTACGGCGTGATGTGCCACGAACGGACACCAAGCGCCTCGCTGTGGCAAAAACACAACCCCCCGGTGCGCAAGACAGCGAGGGGGGCAAGCATTTAGAGGGATGGGCCTGGGTAGAGTTGAACTACCGACCTCACGCTTATCAGGCGTGCGCCCTAACCACCTGAGCTACAGGCCCCAAGGTAAAGTAAAATATACGCTACCAGACCTTTGAGGCAATCACCCAACCCTCGTCACAGCACATGCTTAGGAATCTCCTGCAAGCTGGGCTCAACCCGCGGACAAGAGGTCGAAGGTGAACCGCCGCACGTCGGCCAGCGTCTCCTCCACCGGTCGCGCTCCGTTCACGTGCAAGCATGGCGCGCCGGTCAGCGCGATGGCGATGTCCAGTGCCTCGCGAAGTTGACCTCCGTTTGCGCGGAGCAGTCGCGTGCGTTCACCAGGCGTCGCCCGATCGATGCGTTTGGCGTCGGCGCGTCTACCGCACCGCTCCACGGCCAACTCCATATTGATGTCGAACCAAATGAAGGCGAGCGATACGTCGCGGCTCGGAAGCATGGAACCAAGCGTCCCGCGCACCAACGCCATGTCGACGGCGTCCGCGCCGAGCAGGACCCCACAGAGGTTCTGCACGAGACCCTCGTCCAACAGTACGGTGCCAGTGCCTCGTCGCCGGGCAAGGTTCCACCGCGCAGGCCATGATGCAAGCTTCCACGCGAGATGGATCCTGCCGGCGTAGTATGGCCGGAGGACGTGCAACAGCTGCATCGTAGACCGGAGCGCATCACGACGTGCGATCGGCGCCGCGATCGTTCCCAGCAGCCGGCCCACGCCGCCTTCACCGAATTCCGGACGCGTCGAGCAAGGCACGCCCTCAGCGATCAGCTCGCCCAGCAACCGATCACGCACGGTCGTCTTACCCGCGCCTGGCAATCCGACGCACTCTATGACGAGCGGGCGGTCGCGGCCGGCGGCTGGGTGCGATGAGCGCGGTGAACGGTCGAGCGACATGGTCGTTCCGATCATGGCCACGAGTGTGACGCGGGACGCTGCCAGGCTGCCGGTGCTCACATTTGTCGAAATGGCTGCATGGCAGGTTAGCACCTCTCGTGCCGGAGTGGGGCGATCCATCCGTGCGCACATCCTCAGGCGCACCGGCGGCAGAACATGCGTCTCGCGACTTAGCCCCTAGAGCTCTGTACCCCCAACCCAAGCTTCCGTGGATGCCCGATCGTTATAGCTGCTCCCGCGTCCCACGCGGCCCCGCACCTTCGTCCGCCCGCGCACACTTCGTCGCCGCCCGCGCCCTCGGCCGGCGCCGCGCTGGCCGCGGTCGCTCAGGTGATCTCCGAGGCCGACGCCTTCCTCGCGACGCACGACTCGGCGAGCTGGAGCGGCCTCACGCAGGCCGAGCGGGATCAGGTCGGAGCGTGGCAGGGTGCCCTCGACGACTACAACGCCGGCATCACCGGGCCTGGTGCCTGCTCCTGACGGACGCAGACCAGACCCAGCACGAAGGGGGTGCCGCGAGGCACCCCCTTCGTGCATCCGGGCCGTGCTGGGCACGGCAGATCGGCAGTCCGCATCGGTGACGGCGCCGTGCCTGCCAAAGCTCGCCTGCAAGCACCGGTGGCACAGCAGCCGGTTCATAAGCACGCTGTGCCGATTCTTATGCAGAAGTGAGGCATTCGTGCCGCAATCCGACCGGGTCCGGAACGCCTGGAAACAGGTTAAGAGGCTGTACTAGTTCAGCTTAGCCGCCGTCCAGCCAGGTGGCACCCAGCTTGCCGCCGAGCCGCAGTGTCGCGCAACGGTTCGTCCCCCCCCTCCAGAGGGACCGCACCCCCACCGGTCGCGCTACCAGCGCAGGATTTTTCGTGCGCACGCGTCCCGGAGGAGGGGCGTTTGGTGCATCCCTCCGGGCCGCTCTCACCGGACGTGAACGACGCATTGGCCGAGGCGGAGAGGCGAGTTGAAAAACGACTTGACAGCAGTGGCGGGGTATTGTGCACCCTCGGCGAACAATTGTGACTTGGATCACACTGAGAGGGTAAACGAAGGCACACGCGAGCGAGGCTGCACGGTGATTATGGCTACTCCCCTGATCGGCGCGGCGCGTCCGCGGCAACTGCTGACCGGGGGAGAGTGCCAGTGCGCCTCTCCACTCGATCTGGACGTAACCGAAAGACCCCGGGTGTGTCGATGCTGAAAACGCAGGGAAGTATAGGGGTCGCTTTCGGGCCGACATCCTCGTCCACAGTGGGGAACGGTGCTGATCACGCGGGGAACGGTGCTGATCACGCGCCACCGGCGCTGTACGTCCCCGGCTGGGGAACGACATCGAGACTGCGGAAATCGGAGAACGAGATTCTCCGCCTCAGCGACACGTTCGTGATCGTCGGCGTTCTCGGTGCAGCATTCGTATTCACGAATCGGCACGCGATCGCCGACTTCGAGCACTTCCTCGCGCTCCGAGTGTCGATAAAGAACGTGCTGCTGGTTGCGGGCTTCCTCGTCTTCTGGCAGGCGATCTATTCCGCGACGAATCTCTACAGCGGACGCAAGCGCGGTCGCACGTTCGAGCTCGTGGAGGTCAGCGTCGCATGCACACTCGCCGCTGCGGGGGCCGCCCTGGTTCCGCTGGTCGGACTGAGTGGGGCGTTCGGCATCAAGGCGGTGGCCATCTTCTGGTTCGCCTCCGTCCCGGCAGTCCTGCTGAGCCGCAGCGCAGTGCGTGGACTGCTGCACGCCGTCTCCTCGACCACGAGACCGCGTCAGGTCATCATCATCGGGAGTGGCCCGCGCGCGTATGCAATCTACCGAAGCATTCGTGAGTACCCGGAGACGGGGTACAGCGTGCTCGGATTCGTCGATTCCAACGGACAGATAGAGTACCCGGAGATCCGCGCCAATATGCTTGGTGAGATTGGCGAGCTCGAGCAGCTGCTGATGCACCGCGCTGTCGATCTCGTGCTGATCGCTCTGCCCGTGAAGTCCAAGTACAGTCGCATTGAGGAGACGATCCGGGTGTGCGAGAGGCTGGGTGTGGAGTCGCACTACCTGGCCGACATCTTCCACGGTCATCTCGCCCGCCACGAGTACCAGATGAACGGCACCGTTCCAGCGGTCGCCATGAAGGTGGTGCAGGACGATGCGCGGCTGGTGCTCAAGCGGGGTCTCGACATCACGGGAGCGCTGATCGGCCTGATCCTCGCCTTTCCGCTGATGCTCGCAATCGGCATCGCGATCCGTTTCACGAGTACCGGGCCGATATTCTTTGGCCAGGAACGCTACGGGCTCAACCGGCGGATTTTCCGCATGTACAAGTTCCGCACAATGGTCACGAACGCCGAATCGCTTCAGTTCTCGCTCGAGCACTTGAATGAAGCGCAGGGGCCAGTGTTCAAATTGCGGAAGGACCCGCGGATCACGCGTCTGGGGCACTTCCTCCGGCGGACCTCACTCGATGAGCTGCCGCAGCTGCTCAACGTGCTCAAAGGCGATATGTCGCTCGTGGGACCGCGCCCCCTTCCGCTTCGCGACGTGCGGCGCTTCAGCGAGGGCGCGCTCATGCGGCGCTTCAGCGTGCTTCCGGGGCTGACGTGCCTGTGGCAGATCAGCGGCCGAAGCAATCTTGGCTTCGACGATTGGATCCGGCTCGACCTGCAGTACATCGACGGGTGGTCGATCTGGCTGGATCTGACGATTCTGCTGCGAACGATTCCAGCAGTCTTTCGCGGCGTAGGTGCGGCATGACGCACTTCATTGCTCACTCCGGACCGGTCCGCCCGGCTCCCCTGCCACGCAGCGCATGAGCGTCGTCGTCATCACCGGTTCCGCAGGACTCATCGGCTCCGAGGCGGCCTCGTACTTCGTGCCGCTCGGCTACGACGTGGTGGGCGTCGACAACAACATGCGCGAGGTGTTTTTCGGACCCGAGGCGTCCACGCTCTGGAACCGCGAGCGGCTCGTGCAACAGCTCGGTGCTCGCTACACGCACTATGACCTCGACGTCCGGAACCGTGAAGCGGTGAACCTGCTGTTCGCCGCCTATGGCAGCAACATCGACCTCGTGATCCACACGGCGGCCCAGCCGTCGCATGACTGGGCGGCGCGGGATCCGGTGACGGATTTCACCGTGAACGCGAATGGCACGCTCAACCTGCTGGAGGCTACCCGCTCGTTCGCGCCGCAGGCGTCCTTCATATTTACCTCCACCAACAAGGTGTACGGCGATGCGCCGAACCGTCTTCCCCTGGTGGAGCAGGCCCGTCGCTTTGAGATCGACCCCGGGCACACGTACGCGTCCGGCATCCGCGAGGACATGTCGCTGGATCAGACGCTGCACAGTCTGTTCGGCGCGTCGAAGGTAGCCGCTGACGTGCTCGTACAGGAGTACGGGCGCTACTTCGGCATGCGGACCGCATGCTTCCGCGGGGGGTGCCTCACCGGTCCGAAGCACGCCGGCACTGAACTGCACGGCTTTCTCGCCTACCTGATGAAGTGCGCGCTCACCGGCTCGCCGTACACGGTCTACGGCTACAAGGGCAAGCAGGTTCGTGACAACATTCACAGCGCGGACCTGATCCGCGCCTTCCATGCGTTCCATCTGGCACCGCGCGCCGGCGAGGTCTACAACATTGGCGGCGGCCGCCAGAGCAACTGCTCCATGCTCGAGGCGATCGCGCTCGCCGAGGAGATCGCCGGCCGTGAACTGCGCTGGACGTACGCCGAGTCGAATCGCGTGGGCGATCACCTCTGGTGGGTGAGCGACAACGGCAAATTCTCCAGCCATTATCCGGAGTGGAAGCTCGGGTACGACGTGCCGCGCATCATGCGCGAGATCAGCGACGCGCTCGTTGAACGCCAACGCGGGGAGAAGCGCCAGGTGGTCAATGCCTGACTCTACCAAACGCAATGTGCTCGGGATCCGCGTGGATGCGGTGGACTACACCGCCGCCGGCGAGGCCATTCTGGCAGCGGCTCGCGACGGGCGCGGCCTGAGCGTGTCAGCGCTGGCAGTACACGGCGTGATGACGGGAGTGCTCGACCCCAGCCACCGCTATCGTCTGAATTCGTTCGACATCATCGCCCCCGATGGCCAGCCCGTGCGCTGGGCACTGAACGTCCTGTACCGCAGCGGCCTTCCGGAGCGGGTCTATGGCCCCACGCTCATGTTGAGGGTGTGCGGGCGCGCCGAGGCGGACGGATTGCCCGTTTACCTGTACGGCAGCAGGCCGGAGGTGCTTGAGCGGCTTCAGCAGAATCTTCTGAGGATGCATCCGCGGCTCGTCATCGCTGGTGCGCAGCCATCGCGCTTTCGGCAGCTCACACCGGCAGAGAAGCAGCAGGTGGCGGAAAAGATTCGGGAGAGCGGAGCAAGGATCACGTTCGTGGGGCTCGGTTGTCCACGACAGGAGGTCTGGGCGTACGAGTTCCGTGACGCGCTCAGCATGCCGATCGTCGCGGTCGGTGCGGCCTTCGACTTCCACGCCGGGACGCTGCTGCAGGCGCCGGAGTTTCTCCAGAAGCGCGGACTGGAATGGGCCTATCGTCTCGCGCGCGAGCCGCGACGTCTCTGGAAGCGCTACCTGCTGCTGAATCCCATGTACCTGTACCTGCTGGGCCTGCAGGCGCTGCGCCTGCGGGCGTTCGACAATGCCGACACTGACGTGCCCCTGGGGGAGTTGCGATATGGTTGACGTGCAACGTGTACTGCTCGGCGGATGCATAGGCGTCGTCCTCCTCGTTGGGGACCCCGGCGCCGTTGGCGCGCAATTGTCCGCCACATCATCGAGCACCGCCACCACGGCAACGCTGCGTCCCGGGGACGCCGTGCGCCTACGAATCTGGAGGGAACCTGATCTCTCCGGCGAGTTCCCGGTGGATCAGGACGGCTTCGTCGTGCTGCCGCGCATCGGGCCGTTCAGCACCGGCGGCGTCCCGTTCGACAGCGTCCGAACGCAGCTGATCGCCCGGTACTCACAGTATCTGAACCACTCCGCCATAGAGGTCACGCTCCTGCGGCGCGTGCAGGTACTCGGTGCGGTACGCTCTCCCGGCCTCTACCCGGTGGACGAAACGATGACGGTCGGTGATGTGCTGGCGCTTGCTGGCGGCGTCACCCGCGACGGCGTCCGTGACAAGGTGGAGCTGATCCGCTCGGGCCAGCGCGTGCCGGTCGCACTCACGCAGCGTGCGCTGCTGTCGGAAACCGCGGTCCAGTCGGGCGACCAGTTGTTCGTTCCGGATAGAAGCTGGATCAGCCGGAATCCCGGCATCGTCGCCGCCGCCATCAGTGCCACCGTTACTCTGATCATCGCATTCACTCGCTGACCCTGCCATGGCACCCGATTCTCCGCCGCAGTTCCCGACACCACTCCCCGGTTCGGCTCAGGACATCGTCATGCCGGAGCCGGTGTCGCGCTCGCTCATCCTGCGCGGCTTCCTGCGTCGCAACCTGCTCCTGGTATCCACTGTGGCGGCGGGCGTCGCACTCGCCACGGCATACTTCACGACCCGCATTCAGCCTGTGTACGAAGCCAGCTCGGCGCTGCGCATCGAGGAGCCGCAGACGCCGATCACGGACATGCTCCGGCCGGGAGCCCGCAGCCCATCGAGAAATGCCGTTGCCACGGAGATCGACATGCTGAGGAGCAGGACTATGCTCGGCATGGTGATCGACTCCCTGGCGCTGCAGCTGTCTTTGCGGCGGCCGGAGCGGGTGCCGCGCAGCGCACTGTTGACGGGAGTGGCCGTGGACCGGGAGGCACCGAAGTCATCGTACGAGCTCACGCGGGACGATACGGTGTTCACCGTGCGCCACCTGGAGACGTCAACGGTTGTCACGCGCGCTGCCGCGGGTCAGCCGATCGAGCTGGACGGCGTCCGCTTCGAGCTGACGCCGCACGCCTTCGACTTCGAGGTCGTGGAACTGCGCCTGGCGCTGTTTGAGGATACGATCGACGAGCTTCGCAACAGCATCCGGGTGGCGCGCCGAAGCCGCGAGTCGCAGTTCGTGGACATCCGGGCCGAGAGCACCGATCCAGCGCTGGCCGCGGCCATTCCAAATGTGCTGGCCGAGCGGTTCATCCGCGAGCGGCAGGACATGCAGCGTTCGGACAGCCGCAGCACGGCCACCTTCCTGAACGACCAGATCGCAAAGCTGTCGACGCAGCTCGCGGCGGCCGAAGACACGCTCCGGATCTTTCGCGAAAGCGAGCAGGTCGTCAGCCTCATCGATCAGGCACGAACCGGAGTCAGCCAGGTCGCCGACATTCAGGCGCAGCGCGATGCGCTGGAGGCGGAACGCGCGGCGCTCTCGAACCTCATCCGCCTCGCCGGCGGAAGCGAGCGCGGCGCGTCAGCCTACCGCTCGCTGGCGGCGTTTCCGACCCTGCTCCGTAACCAGGCCGTCTCCAACCTGCTGACGTCGTTGCTCGCGGTGGAGGACCGGCGGGTCGAACTGCTCTCGCGCCGTTCGGTTGAGGACCCCGACGTGCAGCTGCTCACGCAGCGCGCGCGCGAACTCGAGGATGAGCTCCGCTCCTTCTCGCTTGCGTACCTGCAGGGACTGTCGGATCAGATCGGCTCGCTCAACGTAACGATGAGCCGGTCTCAGGGGCAGCTATCGCGACTCCCTGCCAAGGAGGTGCGGTACGCGCGCCTGCGGCGTGAAGTGAATGGACTCGAGGACATCGTACTCGCGCTCCAGGCGCGGCTGAAGGAGGCGGAAATTGCAGAAGCCGTGGATGACGCGAGCATCCAGCTCGTGGACCGGGCGACGGAGCCGCGGAAGCCGGCGCGACCGAACGCGCCACTGAACGTCGCGCTGGCTCTCGTGGCCGGACTCGCCCTCGGCCTCACGGCGGCCGTTGGACGCGAATACGCCGACCGATCGGTTCACACGCGGCATCAGATCCGGGAGGCCACGGGCATGCCGGTGATGGGGCTGGTCCCGTCGTTCACCCGCGCGGACCGCCAGGAGCGCGCCAGGTTCCTCGGACCGGGCGCCAGGCGCCGCAGGAGCATTTCAGCGCGCAGCACGGCCGATCCCAGGCGCAGTCTCGCGCGAGGGCGGCTGCATCCATTCGCGGGAATTGCCGGCAAATCTGCCCCACTCCAGGTCGTCGACGCATATCAGCGGCTCCAGACGAACCTCGCGTTTCACCCCGCGGCCGAGACTCTGCGGGTCGTGCAGATCACGAGCGCTCTCCCGGGTGAGGGAAAGACGACGAGTGCGATCAATCTGGCACTCATCCGGGCGCGGCTGGATGAGAGAGTCCTGCTGATCGATGCGGACCTGCGCCGGAGCCAGGTGCACGAGGCGCTTGGCATCACCAGGCAACCAGGGCTCGTCAACGTGCTGCGGGGAGGAGTACCGATAGCTGACGCCCTCCACCTGGTGACATTCGGTGAGCGCAAGTCCCTTTACGTCCTGACCGCGGGCAGCTCGTGCGATTATCCGGAGGAACTGATTCTCAGCGAGAGCTTTGCCGGCCTGCTGGAGCAGCTGCGTGCGGACTTCTCCACGGTGATCATCGACTCGCCGCCGGTGAATGCCGTTGCTGAGACGACTTACATGAGTACGCTCGTGGACGGCGTACTGCTCATCGCGCGCTCCGGCGTGACGACGCACGAGAGCCTCGCATTCTGCATGGAGCAGCTGCGCCAGGTGCGGGCGCCGCTGATCGGAACGGTCCTGAACGACATCGACTTCGCTCGTGAAGCGTCGTACGACGAGTCGTACCGTTACTACGGCTACAGCAATGCCGACGGGTAGGGCGGGCGAGCGCGCGGTACAGGCACGCGGGGAGCACCCTGGCACCCACACCGGTTTTCAGGGGGCGACGCGTTCGCGGCGCCACGGAAATCGAGGCCTACCCGCTGATGCCGGCCCTGCCTAACGTCCGCGCCCCGCAAGCCTGGCTTGCCCTCGCCGCGCTGACGGCGGCAGGCATCGCCTATGCCGGTGCCGCATGGCCACCGGTCTTCGGGCTGGTGATCGTGTGCTTCGCGCTGGCCCTCACCGCCATACTCGCGTATCGGTGGCCACGCCATATGCTGCTGGCCGCACCGGCTCTGGTGTTTCTGGCAGGTACCAAGTTCAGGGCGCGTGACGCACGGGCGTCGTTGGCTCTGGAGATCGATGCGCAGATACTGCTGGAGCTGGGCCTGTATGGCGCACTCGGCGCGGGTCTGCTCGCCGTCGTTGCTTCCAGATTTGTTCCGCTGAACAGACCCGGACCGTTCGAGCTGCTCCTTGTTGCGTTCGCGGGCGTCATTGTGGCGTCGCTGCTCTGGACCACCGCGCCGGCGCTGGCCGCTGCCCGGGCCGTGCAGCTGATCCTCCTGCTGTTCTGGGCCCTGCTGGCCGTGCGCGCGCTGACCAATGCGGAGACGCTCCTGAGCGTAGGCGTGGGCGTGACGGTGTGGGTGCTGCTGTTCTCAGGTTTAGCCATGGTCATGCCGCCTCTGACCTACGAAGGACCCGTGGAGTTCGCGCGGTTCTTCTGGTTCTCCATGCACCCCATTCAATGCGCCACGTTCGCGGCCATCGCGATGATCTTCGTGGCCTCGTACGCGCTGCTGGCGGATGATCGGAAAGCCGGTTTGCGCATGGTGGGCGCAGTTGCCTGCGGCATGGCGCTGCTGATCGTCGTGCTCGCCACCCGGTCCCGTGGACCATTCGTGGCTCTCGCCACTGCGCTCGCTGCCCTGCTGGCGCTGCGCTTTCTGCGCACATGGCGCGCGCCGTTCGCGATGGCGGTCGCCGCGGCGGCGGCACTCTACTACATCAACGTAGGCTTGTCTCTCTCGGATCTGCTCACGGCCACGACCGGCACCGATAACCAGGTGGTCGCGTTCCTCATCAGGAACCAATCGGCCGAGCAACTGGCGAGTCTCACGGGGCGAGCCGACCTCTGGTCGCTGGCAATCGAGCTCATTCGGGAGCGACCCCTGTTCGGTCACGGATACCAGAGCTCGCGCGGCCTCCTGCTGGACGATTTCTCATGGGCCTCGTACGCGCACAATGCCTTCCTGCAGGTCCTGCTCGAGATCGGGCTCGTCGGCGGTGCGCTGCTCATCGTCTCCGTGCTCATGGCTGTGGCGATCACGCTGCGGAACCGCTGGCAGCGCGTGCTTACCTGGGAGCGCGGCTTCCTCGGTGCCACGCTGGTCTTCCTGGTGATAAATGCCTCCACCTCGGAGAGCTTCGCCGCAGCGCCGGGCATCGAGCTGATGCTGCTGTTTGTTTGCGTGTTGCTGAGTTCGCCCGTCGCGGCCGCCGAGGCACTCCGCAGCCGCAGCATCGCGGGCCGTGGCGCGCTGCACAGGGCACGCCGCCTGACCACCTTCCCGACGGCCCATTCGATACGGAGCTGACGATGCACATGCAGAACTTCGCCGCCCCCCCTGCAGGCACGCGCCCGGCGGACACACTCGCCGCTGGACGCGCAGAACAAGCGAGGCACGTGTTCGATCGCACCGCGCTCTGGCTTCCGCTGCTGCACGAGCTCACGGAGGCATGCCAGCGTTGGGCTGTTCTGAAGAACGTGGACTCGGCACTGCGCGGTACGGGCGACCTGGATTCGATTGCGGAGCCGGCCGAGTGGCCGCGCATTCGATCCGTGTTCGAGCGCTGGGCCAGAGTTCACCGACTCGACCCCGTGGTGGTGTGCAAATGCCGCCCTGGTGGCCCGCGCTTCATCGCCTTCCAGCCGGGAGCCTCCCACATCGTCCAGCTCGATGTCATGGATCGGCGTCCCTTCAGGGGGTCGCCATTCCTTGCGACGCACCGCCTGCTCGAGCTCACGGTGGTCGATCCGCGGGGTTTCCGTTGCGTTCGGCCCGGGGCCGAAGCCGTGCTGAAGCTCTGCCTGAACGGCATCCGGCCCGGAGGTGGGCGCAACGAGGAGGGATTGCGCGCCAAGGGTGTGAACGAGCTCCTGCGCGCGGATCCCGAAGGCATGCGCGCAGCAGCGACCACTTTCGGCGTGGCGAGTGCCTCCGTCGTGGCACTTGCCGAGGCGAGCGCCGCTGGCGGCTGGGACCACCGTGCGGCACTGACCATCGAAGCCCGGGCCCTGCTGCTCGGCGTTGCGAATCCCCTGTTCACGCTGAGGCAGTTCTGGTATCGAAATCTGGCTCGGCCGTGCGGAATGAAGCTCAGCAACCGGCTCGCTCCCGCGGACCCGAAGCAGTTCGTTCGAGGCCGCGTCGCGGCACGACATGAGATCTCCTGGGCAGAGGACGCGCCGCAGCGGTCCCGCTGAGATCATGGTGATCGTGATTGCAGGGCCGGACGGCAGCGGGAAGAGCGCGCTCGTGAGCGAGCTCCTGCGCGCGCTTGCTCCTCGTGACGTCCTCGTCTTTCACCACCGGCCGGAGCTCCTGCCCCGGCGGACGAGACACGTGGGACCGGTGCGCGAGCCGCACGCGCATCCGCCTTACCCGCGCCTGCTTTCGCTTCTCAAGCTGGCGTACCTGTTCGTGGACTTTCAGCTCGGCTGGTGGCTACGCGTTGCGCCCGCCGTTCGCAGAGGAGCGGTCGTGCTGCTGGAACGGGGCTGGTGGGACATGGCGGTCGATCAGCGACGCTACCGTCTGCAGGTGCCTGTCTCCGTGCTGTGTCTGTTTGGCCGGCTGCTGCCGAAGCCGCATGCGACGCTCGTTCTGACCGGCTGCGCCCGCACCATTCACCTCCGCAAGGCAGAGCTGCCCATTGAGGAGGTGCAGCGCCAGCTCGTCGCGTGGAGAGCGCTACCGGAGCGGTCGCTGCGACCTGTATATGTCGATGTAGCGCGTGAGAGCGAAGCCGTGGCAGCGGACCTCATGAAGCTGCTGCAGCTGAGCGTACCGCTCACGTCGCGCGTCACGACCGCACCCGTGAAGATGAATGCCTGATCGCGATGGAGCGGCCGCTGGGGGCACCGGCCCGTCCACACCTGGCGACCTTCGCCAGAAGGTACTGCAGGGTGGAGCGTACCTGGTCGCCCGCAAGGGCGTTGGCGTCGCCATCAACTCGAGCTGCCTCATCGTCCTGCTCGCACTCATCGGTCCGAGCGAATACGGACTGTTCATGGCGGCCCTCTCGATCAATATCGTCCTGCTGACCGTGGCGAAATCGGGCATTCACGTGTACCTCGTGCGCCACCCCGATCCGCTGGTTGTGCGCGAGTATCATCAGGCGTTCACCCTGTTGCTGCTCAGCGGCCTGCTCATCGTCGGCGTGGTGATACTGGCGCTGCCGCTGGTGGATGCCTGGATGCGTCTGGAAGGATTCCGGTGGGTCGCAATGAGTCTGTTTGCAGGACTCCCGCTGGCGCTGCTCGGTGCGCTGCCGACGGCGCAGCTCGAGCGCTCACTCGACTACCGTCGGATCACCCGGATCGATCTCGCCGCACAGCTGGTCTATCAGCCGATCACGCTGACGCTGGCGTACTTCGGGTTTGGTGCATTCTCGATGGTGATCGGCTGGTGGGCGCAGCACAGCTTCGCCAACGTGGCACTCTACCGGGCGGCAAGGTATCGCCCCCGCCTTGCCTGGGATGGGGACCTCGTGCGGCGCATGTTGTCGTTCGGCCTCAGCTTCAGCGCGTCGCACTGGATCAGGAAGGGGCGCGGACTCGTCAACCCGCTCATCGTCGCGCCGCTGCTCGGTCCCGCAGCCGTCGGATACGTCGCACTCGCGCATCGGCTATGCGAGCTGCTCTGCTTCGCCAAGGAAGCGGCCGAGCGTATGTCCATCTCCGCGATCGCTCGCGTCCAGCATGAGCGTGCACGCCTGCTGCGGGGCCTGGAACAGGGAATCGAGCTACAGATCCTCGCAACCGGCCCCGTCCTCGTCCTCGCCACAGTGGTTGCGCCCTTCGTTCTCCATTGGCTTCCAGGCGAGCGCGCGGCCGCATGGGTCCCGGTAACGCAGGTCTTTCCGTTCATTGCGTTCGCGTACCTTGCGAGCAGCCTCTTCAACCTGCAGGTCTCCGCCCTGTACGTGCTGGGCGAGAACCTGCGCGTCGGCGTCTTCAATGCTGTCAACCTGATCGTGCTGATGGTGCTTGCCTGGCTGCTGATTCCGCATTTCGGGCTGGTGGGTTTCGGGCTGGCGGAGATGGGTTCGGTGCTCACGTACGTGCTCGTGCATCGGCGTGCCACGAAGCGTTTCGGGCGGGCGAGGTTTGGCCTTGCGATGAGTTGGGCGGCGGCTTTTGGGCTCCTGCTGCTGTGGCAGACCATCGGCTGGTTTGCCGTGATCGGCATTGTGATGGTCGCCCTGTCCTCACGCACGCGAACGACGCTCGCGGCGTACGTGCGCACACTCCGGCAGGCGGTCACTGCCTATCGGCGAACCGGCGAAACGGATCCGGCCGACCCCGCCACCGACCCTCCCGGCGGTGCGGCCGACGTCGGTAGCGGGAGCATCATCCACGCAGGAGGCGCAGCGCCTGCTGACGGCTCCCCCCCAAACGACAGTAGCGCCGCAGGGCAGCGACTGAAGGTGCTGATCTCGGCATACGCCTGCGCGCCGGGACGAGGGTCGGAACCCGGTATCGGATGGAATACGGCGCGCGAGATGGCACGCTTCCATGACGTCTGGGTGCTCACACGCACCGCGGATGCTCGCGGCAGCCAGCGTATACCGATCGAGGCGGAGATCGTCAGGCAATCGCTGTCCAACATCCATGTGATTTATCTCGATCTGCCGCGGTGGATGATACGGGGAGTCAACAAGCAGGTTCGCTATTACCTGTGGCAGGTGGCAGCGTACTTCGCGGTCCGGCGGCTGCACACAGCGGTGAAGTTCGATCTCTCTCACCACGTTTCATGGGTGCGCAGTTACAGTCCGAGCTTGCTGGCACTGCTGCCCGTGCCGTTCGTGTGGGGGCCGGTGGGGGGTGGAGAGGCGATGCCGCGGTCGTTCCGCAACGGTCTTGGAAGAAATGCGCGGACCAGTGAATTTGTCCGGCGGCTTGCCCGCATCCTGACCAGGTGGGATCCCCTGGTGCGACTCACTGCGCGCCGCAGCACGCTGGCGCTCGCAAACTCGCAGGAGACAGCCGAGCGCATTGCCTCGCTTGGTGCGAAACGGATCAGGATCCTTGGCGAATCCGGACTCGACGAGTGGGTCTCCAGCATCACGTCGGAGCGCAACATGATGCCGGAACCATCTTTTGCCAGTATGACGCGGCTGGTATACTGGAAAGGCGTGCACCTCGCGCTCGAAGCGTTCGCTCGTACCGGAGACACCGGCGCCTCCTTCCGGGTGGTCGGGAACGGACCCGAAAAGGAGCGCCTCAAACGCCTCGCCAGCGATCTCGGCATCGCCAACCGCGTGGTGTTCGAGGAGGAGCTCTCCCGGGCGGAGTGGATGGATCGGCTCCAAAGCTGCGACGCGCTGGTGCACCCGTGCATCTACAACTCCGGGGGAGCGATCTCGCTCGAAGCGATGGCGCTGGGTACGCCGGTGATCTGCCTCGACCGTGGCGGGATACGCCAGCAGGTGCCTGATGGCGCTGGCTTCAGAATCGCTGCCGATAATGCCGCCACGGCGGTGGAGGGCCTGGCCACCGCAATGCGGCAGCTCATAGACGATCGGTCGAAGGGAGTTGCCGCAGGACAGCGTGCTCGCGAGCACGTGCTGCGGCACTTCAGCTGGCGCGAGCGCGGCGAGGTGCTGCATCGCTTCTACCTCGAGGCGGTCGCCTCGCACCACTCTCCCGACGCCGCTGCAGATCGGATCCCGGGCCGTCGCGCTGCGCCGAGTGCAGCAGTGCGACAGCCCCTTTCGCTGGGGCGGATGACATCATGAGCACTATTGGCCTGAAGCACGCCCAGCTCACCGGCATGAAAGCGGTTATCCTCGCTGGAGGGCTGGGCACTCGCTTGTCCGAGGAGACCGGCGTCAAGCCCAAGCCGATGGTAGAAATTGGCGGCGCACCGATACTCTGGCACATCATGAAGATCTACGGCGCATTCGGCGTCCATGACTTCATCGTGTGCTGCGGCTACAAGGGTTATCTGATCAAGGAATACTTCGCGAACTACCATCTGGAGCGCTCGGACCTTACGGTAGATCTCGGCAGACAGAGCATCACGCTGCACCGGAACGACTGCGAGCCGTGGCGCGTGACGCTGGTGGACACCGGCCATGATACGATGACCGGCGGCCGGCTCAAGCGCGTGCGTGACTATGTAGGCTCTGCCACGTTCTTCCTGACTTACGGCGACGGCCTGAGCACCGTCGATCTCGGCGCCCTCAACGAATTTCACCGGTCGCAGAACGTGACGGCCACGCTGACCGCGGTCCAGCCGCCAGGGCGTTTCGGCGCGTTCACCCTTGCCGATGCCGATACGCGCATCCATGCCTTCCGCGAGAAGCCGCAGGGCGACGGTGACAATGCCTGGATCAACGGGGGATTCTTCGTGCTCGAGGCCGGCGTGTTCGATTACATCGCGGGGGACGACACGGTGTGGGAGCAGGAACCGCTCACCCGCCTCGCGCAGGAGGGCGCACTGGCCGCTTACCGGCACTCCGGATTCTGGCACCCCATGGACACGCTGCGTGACAAGGCATACCTCGAGGAACTCTGGAAGTCCGGGAAGGCGCCCTGGAAGGTCTGGAATTCGGCATCGGGGCTCGCGCATGCCTGACATGCTTACCGCCTCGAGCGTCGTGCTGCAGGACCTCGATCA
>CAZOAT010000027.1:16017-28804 GCA_964577965.1 uncultured Gemmatimonadaceae bacterium
GCGGATTCCTGTTCTTCTCGACGAGCGAGATCTACGGGGATCCCGACCCGGCCCATATTCCGACGCCGGAGACGTACCGAGGCTACGTGTCGTGCACCGGGCCTCGTGCCTGCTACGACGAGTCAAAGAGATACGGTGAAACGCTGGTCGTGAACTTCGCCCGGATCTACCATCTGCCGCTCAGCATCGCACGGCCGTTCAACAATTACGGCCCGGGGCTCAAGATCACTGATGGTCGCGTCATTCCGGACTTCGCGCGCAACGTTTTGGCCGGTGATGACATCGTGATGCTGTCCGACGGCTCCCCGACGCGCACCTACTGCTATATCGCCGACGCGATCATCGGGTACTACAAGGTGCTCCTCAACGGGTGCCCCGGCGAGGCGTACAACATCGGCACGGATGCGCCGGAGATCTCCACGGTCGATCTCGCAGAAAGGATCGCGTTGCTCGCGCGGGAGCTTTTTGGTTATGGCGGCTCGGTAGTTCGGCGTGAAAGCACGGACCCGCACTACCTTACCGACAATCCGAACCGACGCTGTCCCGACCTCACGAAGGCCCGGACGGAGCTGGGGTATGCCCCTTCGGTCGGACTCGACGAGGGACTCCGGCGTGCACTCCGCTGGTATCTCGAACACCGAACGGCGGCGGAAGCCTGATGCGAGTGTCCATCATTGGGACCGGCTACGTCGGACTCGTGAGCGGGGCCTGCCTCGCCGGGAAAGGCCACATCGTCACCTGCGTCGACGTGGACGAGGAGAAGGTCGCACGGATCAACCGGGCTGAGTCACCCATCTTCGAGCGGGATCTCGACCAACTGCTGCGGGAGAACGTCGGCCGGCGCCTTCGCGCCACGACCGCCCTTCGGGAGGCCGTGCTCGGCTCCGACCTCACGCTGATCGCTGTCGGCACTCCGTTCGACGGGACCGACATCGATCTCTCGCAGATTGCCCGCGCGTCGGAGCAGATCGGCGAGGCGCTGGCAGCGAAGCCGGATTATCACGGTGTCGTCGTGAAGAGCACGGTCGTTCCGGGGACCACGGAGACGCTCGTCCGCGCCGCTCTCGAGCAGGGTAGCGGGAAGCGTGCCGGTTCGGATTTCGGGCTCGGCATGAATCCGGAGTTCCTCCGCGAAGGCGAGGCGGTCCAGGATTTCATGCAGCCCGACAGGATCGTTCTGGGTGGCATCGATGCGCGGAGCATTGCCCTCATGGACGAGCTCTACGCCGCCTTCCCCGCCGTCGAGAAGCTTCGCACGAGCATCCGTACGGCGGAGATGATCAAGTACGCCGCCAACTCGCTGCTCGCCACCCTGATCTCCTTCTCGAATGAGATCGGGAACCTGTGCGCCGCCCTCGACGGCGTGGACGTGGTGGAGGTGATGGCCGGCGTGCACCTCGACAAGCGCTTCAGCCCGGTCCTGACTGACGGGAGCCGCATCGTGCCGTCGTTCACGACCTATCTTGCCGCTGGGTGCGGTTTCGGCGGCAGCTGCTTTCCCAAGGATGTGAAGGCCCTCATCGCGCACGGCCGCAAAGCCGGAGTCGAAATGCGCGTGCTCGACGCAGTCGTTGCGGTGAACGACGTGCAGCCGCGAGAGGTGATGCGGCTTCTGGACAAGCATTTCTCCACGCTCACCGGCGTGCGCGTTGCAGTTCTGGGACTCGCCTTCAAACCGGGCACGTCGGACGTGCGGGAATCGCCGTCGCTACCGGTAATCCGTGCACTGCAGGAGCAGGGTGCCTGCATCCAGGCGTTCGACCCCGTGGCCCGCGATGAGGCCCGGATACTCCTTGGCGAACGGAACATCACCTACTGCACTAGCCTGCAGCAGGCGGTGGGTGGCGCGGAGGCGGTGCTCGTCCTCACCCGCTGGCAGGAATTCGCGGACCTGCCGGAACTCGTGGCTGCGAGTGATCCGCAGCCGGTGATAGTGGATGGACGCCGGATGCTGGATCGATCGCGCCTCACGCGCTACGAGGGCGTCGGGCTGTCGGTGGCGGCCACGTGATCTTCAGGCCCACGACCATCCCGGGTGCGCACCTGATAGACATTTCCAGGCGCACGGATGAACGCGGGTTCTTTGCGCGGGCGTGGTGCGAACAGGAGTTTTCGGCACACGGCATGGACGCCCGCTTCGTGCAGGCGAACATCGCGCACAGCGCATGCCGGGGAACGGTGCGGGGCATGCACTATCAGCTCCCTCCGCATGCGGAAGGCAAGCTCATCCGCTGCACGAAGGGAGCCATCTTCAACGCCATCATCGACCTGCGTCCCTCCTCTGCCACGTACCTGACGTGGTTTGGAACCGTGCTCCTCGACACCGAGCACCGCATGCTGTACGTGCCGGAAGGATGCGCCAACGGCTACCAGTCGCTGATGGACGGAGCGGAGGTATTCTACCTGACCAGCGCCGCATACGCGCCGCTCGCAGAACGGGGCCTCCGTTTCGATGACGCGCGCTTCGCCATTCGCTGGCCGCTTCCCGTGTCAGTGATATCCGGCAAGGACGCCGGTTGGCCGCCGTTCGCCGAGGATGAGTACGAGGCAGCACTTCGGCACGGCGCCGGCAGTTCATATACCTCCACCGGCACAGGCGATGATCATCGTTGATGCCACGCTCGCGAAGCGGCACGCAGCAGACGATCCGGTCCGGGTGGGGCTGGTGGGTGCAGGCTACATGGGTCGCGGGATCGCCATGCAGATTGTCCGCAAGCTGCCCGGCATGCGCCTGGTGGCGATCGCGAACCGGACGGTCGCCACCGCCGAACTCGCCTATCGCCAGTGCGGCGCCGAGCCGGTTCGCGTCACAACGCAGGCGGAGCTGGACGCTGCCGCCGCCAGCGGCCGCTCTGCCGTGACGGACGATCCCCTGCTGCTCTGCGCGAGCCCGGGCATCGATGTGGTCATCGAGGCCACCGGTGAGATCGAACTCGGGGCACACGTGGCAATGTGTGCGATCAGGCACCGAAAGCACCTGGTGCTCATGAACGCCGAGCTGGATGCCACCGTGGGCCCGATACTTAAGGTGCACGCGGATGAGGCCGGGGTGGTCATCACCAACACCGACGGTGACCAGCCGGGCGAGATCATGAACCTGATGCGGTTCGTCAGCTCCATCGGGTGCAAGCCCGTTCTCGCAGGCAACATCAAGGGACTCATCGATCCGTATCGAACGCCTGAGACACAGCGCGCCTTCGCGGAGGCGCACAATCAGCAGCCACGCATGATCACGTCGTTCGCCGACGGCACGAAGATCAGCATGGAGATGGCCGTCGTTGCCAATGCCACCGGGTTCCGTGTAGGGCGGCGCGGGATGTACGGTCCTCCGTGCGCGCACGCCAGTGAGGCCGCGAACCTCTTTCCGGCCGAACAGATGCTCGACGGCGGTCTCGTCGACTACGTGCTCGGCGCCGAACCGGGACCCGGAGTCTTCGTAATCGGCCATGACGACGATCCGATTCGTCAGCAGTACATGCGGTACTTCAAGATGGGCGACGGCCCCTTCTACGTCTTCTACACGCCGTATCACCTGCCGCATCTGGAAGCACCGCTCACGGCCGCACGGGCTGTTCTCTTCCAGGATGCGTCGATCACGCCTCTCGGTCGGCCGGTGGCAGACGTGCTCACGAGCGCCAAGCGTGACCTGAAGGCCGGAGAGGTGCTTGATGGGATCGGCGGCTTCACCTGCTACGGCGTGCTCGACAACGCAGATGCCTGCGCGCGCGAGCACCTGCTGCCGATGGGCCTCGCTGAAGGATGCCGCCTGCGCCGCGACGTTTATCGTGATGACATCATCGCGGTCGAGGATGTCGAGGTGCCGGCGAACCGGCTCTGCGACGCCCTTCGGGCCGAGCAGGATCGTCGCTTCGGCACGGTTGCGGTCCCACAGCTGAGCATCAGGTGATGGACGGGGCGAACGGCAGCGGAGCTGCCACTGTCCGCGAGTCATCGGCCGCGGTGTCGAGCCCGTTCGGTCCCGCCAGTGCATCACACGAGCGTGAGCCGCGCCGCGTCCTGGTGGTGCACAACTACTACCAGCATCGTGGTGGCGAGGACGAGGTCTTCGCCGCCGAGACGCGCTTGCTCGAGCGTCACGGCCACGCGGTCGAGCGTTTCACGGTGCACAACGATCACGTGGCGTCGGTCGGCGGAATACGCCTCGCCGTTGGAGCGGTGTGGAACCGGGCGAGCTACCGCAGCCTGCTTGCGATCTGCACCCGCTTCAAGCCCGACGTCGTGCACTTTCACAACACGCTGCCGCTCGTCTCACCCGCCGGATACTATGCCGCGCGCGCATCCGGAGCAGCGGTGGTGCAGACCCTGCACAACTATCGGCTCGTGTGTCCGGGCGGACTGCTGTTCCGGAACGGCAAACCCTGTGAGGCGTGCGTCGGTCGGACGATCCCGGCAATGGGGGTCATTCATCGCTGCTACCGGAAGAGCCTCGCCGCGTCGGCCACGGTGGGTGCCGTTACGGTCGCGCACCGGCTTGGCCGTACCTGGCACCGGATGGTGGACGCGTACGTGGCCCTCACGGAGTTCGCGAGATCTCGCTTCGTCGCGGGCGGGGTCCCCGGGGACAAGATCATCGTCAAGCCCAATTTCGTGGATCCCGACCCGGGCGTCGGAGCGCATGATGGCGATTTCGCGCTGTTCGTGGGCCGGCTGGTCCCTGAAAAGGGGGTCGCTACGCTGGCGCGGGCCTGGACAAAGGCGAATGTGGGGCTGACGCTCCGCATCGCTGGTGACGGGCCGCTTCGGCAGGCGGGGGACGGAGGTAGCATCGAGTGGCTCGGTCGCAAGGATCGCGCGACGATCACCTCGCTCATGCGCGACGCACGGCTGCTCGTCATGCCGTCCGAGTCATATGAGACGTTCGGTCTCGCGATCGTCGAGGCGTTCGCCACCGCGCTTCCGGTCATCGCCAGCCGCATCGGCGCCGCAGGAGAGCTGGTAACCGATGGCGAGACGGGGCTCCAGTTCACGCCGGGCAACGTGGCGGAGCTGACTGAACGCATCCGCTGGGCGCTGGCTCATCCGCAGGCAATGGCGGACATGGGAGTGCGCGGACGCAGCGTCTTCGAGGCGCGATACTCCGCCGAGCGGAACTACGCGCTGCTTCTGGCGATCTACCGTACGGCATTGAGCGTCGCGCCTCGGAGGGGATAGCATGACAGCGGTGAGCTACAAACGGTTCCCGCCCGGCCTCGGGCACCTGCGCATCCCGTTGTCTTCGCGGCGGGCGGCCGCGGCCGGAGTCGCACTTTACACGGCATGCCGGTGGAGCACGCTCAACCTCCAGCGACTGGCGTTTGTGCTCACCAGGACGTTCGGTCCCCGGGTTCTGCCTGGCCCGATCAGCCAGTGGTCCCCCCCGTTCGCAGCGGAGGTGTGGAGTGAGCTTCAGGGCATCTGGCGCACCAGGATCGGCGCATTCGACACCATCGCCGTGTACGAGCGCCATGGTCACCGTCAGGGATTCATGAGTCTGCTCATCGATGACGGCTCGCCGATTGCGTTCGTCAAGCTGCGACGTGGGAGCGACGCGCTTTTGAAGGAAGCTGCCGCAATACGCATGGCGCATGGCAGCGGGCCCCGATCGTTTTTCGTGCCACGCCCCCTGGGCAGCGATACGGTGCAGGACTGGTCGTATCTGGCTACGGCGCCACTGCCGCAGGGGGTTCACCGTGTGCCCACAAGACCCGAGTTGCACACCATTCTCGCGGACGTTGCACGAGCTCTCGGCGGGCTATCCCGTCCAGATGACGCCGCGGCGCATTGGCAACCGATGCATGGAGACTTCGCCCCGTGGAACCTGCGGCGCTGCTCGGACGGCAGGCTCGTACTTTTCGACTGGGAGGCGGCGACGTGGGGGCCGCCGCGCGCCGATGAGGTGTTCTACCTCGCAACGCATGCGGCGCTGAAGGGCAGGCAGCCCGATCCGCATCCTGCCGCGGAAGCGATCGCCTTCTGGCTGCATCGGGTGACGAACGGGCGCGCCCGCACGACACGAGACGAGCGCCTTCGCCGGGCACTGGCGAACTCGCTTTCAAGGATGGTCGCCGCACCCAGGTAGGCCCAGCGTTCGGCGCACCCAGCGCCCGCCAGGACCCAGGATCCCATTGCCTGCGGCCTGTCGAACACAGCGCCGACGTCAGCGCTGCCCCAGGTGCCCGCGACCACGCGAGCCGCCATCGGGGCCGATCCACTGGAGCGGCGCACGGCTGTACTCGACGTTCCGAGTACAGCCGTGCCGCCAGTGATTAACAGTGGCTCTCGTTACTTATTCCCGCTCAGCGTGGCGAGGTGCGCGTTGACAACCGCCCCGCTGTTCAGCCGGTTGTCCCGGATCGCCACACCCGACACGTAGTAGCCGCGGCTGCAGCTCCCGCCCTCGGTCACGCCGGCGCGCGAATCCTCGTACAGATAGACGGCGGCGCGACCGTTCTGCTCGAACGTGTTCTGCTCGACCACCAGGTCCTTGGACGAGTGGATCGCGATCCCGCCGCGCGCCCCGCCCTGATCCGGGTTGTTGTTGTAGCGGATGATGTTGCGCCGAATCACCGACGGCCCGGTCGAGATTTCGTAGAAAATGCCGTTCCGGTTGTTGTGCTCAATGCGGGAGTCCTCTACGAGGAGCGTCCATGCATTGCAATCTGTCCAGAGGCCGTGCTGTTCATTCCGATGCACGTAGCTCCTGCGCACGATCAGCGACCGCGTGTTCTTGACCGCCGCCCGCGTCCCGCTGGGCTCGCCCCGGAACCCGTTGCCGGTCAGCTCGGAATCTTCAATGGTCAGGTCGATTCCTTGTCCGCTCACGCCGGTGACTTCGCCGCCGTGCACCTTCGAGAGCAGCACGCGCGTGCGCTCGTTGTGCGTGAGGATGACGTTGCCGGTCTGCGCGCTCGGGTCCGTAGAGCCGATCCACTTGCCACCCGACATGTCGAGCCGCGCCAGCGTTATGTCGTTGCGGCTGGAGAGACGAAAGACGTTGCCGCCGCGGCCGACGATCTTCGTCGGCGCGTATACTTCACCGTTGGGTCCGCGCGTCACCGGGTCGCCCCACACCTGTATGTTGCCCGTCGGTGGACGGAGCTCGGTGGTGCCGATGTCATACGTGTGCGGCCCGTGGACGCGGATCACGGCCCCACTCGTCGCGTTGTTCACGGCCCTGATGAGCGCGCTTGCGCCCTGATCCGGGTACACGTTGACTGTCGCCGCCGGCGCGGTGTCCGACGGCGGGGGTGGCGGCGGTGTGGAATCCGATGGCGGCGGTGTGGAATCCGATGGCGGCGGCGTCGAGTCCGTAGGCGGGGGTTCCGGTTCCGACGGCGGTTCTGCGGCCTCGATCACCTCGATCGACGCGCTGGCCTGACTTTGCCTCACCTTCGCCGTGATCGTAGCCGAACCGGGCGCGACGGCGTTGATCAGCCCAGCCGCGGACACACTGGCAATACTGGGGTCGCTGCTGGACCATGTGGCGCTGATCCTGTTTCCATTCCCATCCAGCGCGGAAAGCTGCAGCGACTCACCCGTGGCGAGCGTGTCGTTCTCGGGCGACACGAGCAGCACACTGTTCGAAGTAGGGCGCGGCCCGCCAGTGCCCGCCGAACCGCCACCCTTCCCGCCACCGGGCGCGAATGGCATGTCGGCGCAGCTGAGCACGAACATCAACACCAGCGTTGTACCGAACATCTGTGCCCGTCGAGAGTATCGTCGTGCCTGCCGCGCCTCGCAATGTACTGCATTGCCTTCGGTGCACACACCCCTGCCGGAAGCAGGAGTCGGGCGAGTACGGGTCATACGCTCCTCCGCTGTTCACGCGCTGCAGTGAATTCGAGGCAACACCACCGAGGGTGTTGGCCTTCGCGTGTTCACTGGCGCCTGAAACGGAACGAGCCGCCTGTGTGAACACGCGATGAAACTCGCGTGATCCACTGGCGGCCCGACTCGCATGGCACCCAAAGGTGCGGTAGCGTCGGTGGCTCTGCGACCCGGCCTTTCAACCGGTTTGCTCTGAGCAGTGAATCGGAGCGGTGGAACGACCTCCCCGCTCTTCTCCTTGACGAGCGATGCGAGTCCGCGTTTCCGCACGGAACCGGGACATCGCACAAAGTAGATAACTTCTTACAACAAGCACACTTGCGTACATGGCAATTCTTTTACAGCGGTGTCACATTTGGTTGCGCCTGCACGCGGGCGCAAAGTCTTGTTGCTAATCTGTGGATGGTGTGCTACGAAGGTGATTGCTGCTGCGCCCTCAGACAGGTGAGCAACGAGCGAGGCGTAACCTTCGGGTACTAGCTGATGAGCAATACCGCCGTAATCGTGAGCAGCGCGAGCACGAAGGCGACCAAGATCCGCGCCTGAAGGCTTTCGTTGGAGCTGTCTTCGGTCACCGGCTCTGCAGCACCGAGCGCACGCACGAACTCCGTGCAGCTCGTAAACGCTCGGTACCCGGCAGCGGTGAAGACCCGGTGCAGTGCAGCGTTCGCGCTCAGCGGCGCTCCTGCAGCCAGCTGGAACGTAAGGGGGATCGTCACCGGTTCCAGTATGTAGGCACCGAGCTCCACATCCAAGGTACGCCGGCGCCGCCCGGTGATCATTTCGTACGCGATCACGGCGAGAGCATACTGATCGGCGTCCGTCTCGGCGTTCGACTGTCGTCGACTTGCGGGAGGCGAGTATCCCGGTGCCGGTCGGAATGCCGACTCCATCTGAGCGTTGCCTCGGAACGCGTGCAGCAATCCTCCTCCGACGAGCGTCGCAGAGCCTCGATCCGCGGACACCAGGACACTCACCGGCTTCAGCCGTTCGTGGCCGGCCCCCGTTCTTTGCAGATGGTCGAGCCCCGCGGCGACATCAGTGAGGATTCGCACCACATCGGCGAAGGACATTTGCACGCCGCGCTGAAGCAGCTCCTCCAGTGTGGTGTATCCCTGCAGCCGCGTCGTGAAGTACAGGGCGTTGTCCGCCACTCCGTAATCGTCCACCGGAGCCACGCAGTGGCCAGACGCCGGACGCATGCGCTCGGCCCACGACCCAAGAACCTCGGCGGCCCGAGGCGCCATGGAGGAGCCTGCGTAGTACGAAACGAGCAGAACCGTCGAGCCATCACGCCCGTCGCGCGCGATGAACGTGGATTCGCCTTCCTCGAAGCCACACAGATCGATGACGGTGTACGGCCCGATGTCCGGCCATTTCGGGGAACCCGGCCGCGGTATCGATGCCCTCGACGGCTGTCGCTCTACGACTGGCGGTTCCCGACGGAGCAGCGCACCCGCAGCCGCCCCCCCTAGCGCTCCTGGTGTCTCGTCGGGCTCCGCCAGCCCATTCACTGCATTCCCTTCGCTGCTCCGATCGATCGGCGACGGAGCGGCCGGCGCATCACCTCGACCGGCGATAGCAGCGGCAGCTGGTGTGTTCGGTCGAGTATCCTGCACGCGCGGTTCTTCATTGTCGTGCGGAGGCGTAGCGGGAACGGATGGTGGAACCAGATGGCCGCCTGCGGGAGGTGACGTTGCCGCAGCCGGCACCGCACCCCGGAGGGAATCCAACGGCTCCTCTGCCGGCCGGTCGTTGACCGAACCAGGCAACGCGGCAGCACATTCGGCTGCGAGCTGAGCGCGATGATGCCGCTCGAGCAACTGCCGCAGCACCATCAGCGCCTGTGCTCGGGTCAGCGCCTCCCCGAGCTCGAAGATCGGGACCGGTGCTTCCCTCCTGACGTCGTCCGGGCGCCAGGTGCGCTGCGCCAGGTAGGCCCTGACGGCCTCCGCCGCGCTAAGCAGCCGTCCCCTCGTGCCGCGATCGGCCGGCGGCGATGCGGGATCGTTCCACTGGCCATCGTCAGCACGAGGCAGATGCATCATTGATCTCAGGCGAACGTAGGGTGCCGTGTCGAATGGAGAGCGCCCTCACCTGTGTGACGCCCACCTGCATGGAAGATGGAGCCGCGCCTCGCAGGGGTAAAGGCAGGTCCATGCTGGCGAGCACGACCTGGGGCGTACTCACACCCGTGCTACCGTGTGCTATCAGTGTACGTGCGCGCATCCGTGAGCGCGAGACGCCTCTGGGATTGGGACGCCTCTTTCGCCACCGCCATGCTCGGGCCACCCTCGGCTTCGGCCGTCGGTGCGCCATCGCTTAACACGGGACTATGGCGAAGCCGCGTCATTCTGTTGATCGGTTGCAACACCCCTGCGGGTCAACTCGGCTGCGCTGGGTGCAACCCTGCGAATTGACCGGCAGCCATCCGCCGCAGAGCGGACGTGCAATGGTGAGGATGAGTGCGTTCAAGCGGCGGGCGGGGCCGGTTTTCCGCCCGCCTTCCTCCCCAATCACCGTTCCGCGGCCTGGCGCAATCCTTGAAGGACTCCGGCGAACGCTGCTCCCGCGCTGATTGCCCGGCATTGCACCGGACGGCTTGAAGTAACTACCTGCTCGCCACCGGGCAGTCCGGACTTCATCTTCTTCCCGGTCCTCGAGGGGCATAGCCGACCACCGCTTACCCGACAGCAGATGAGCCGTGAACGTCGTGCCTGGAAGGCACGAGCAATTTCGTGGTTCCGGGACGGTCTAATCGTCCTGACCGTCACCTTTCTCCTCCTCGTGCTGCTCGAAGGAGGGCTTCGGCTATTCCTGCCGCAGCATCTGGATGGGGAGCCGATCAGGCCCGGACCGTTCTCGGTGAAGGATGAGTTGCTCGGCAGCCGCTATGTGCCACTGGCGCACTGGCGGTTCAACCATCCCGAGTATTCCGTCGAATACGCAATAAATCGCCACGGCTTTCGCGATGAGCGGGAGCATCCGGTTCCGAAACCGGAGGGGCGCACGCGCGCCTTGCTCCTCGGTGACTCGTTCACCTTCGGGCAGGGGGTGAACTACGAGGAGGTGTGGACCGTCATCGCGGAACGACGCCTCGATTCGCTTCGCCCGAATGCCGTGGAACTCGTGAAGGTCGGCCTGCAGGGGGCGGATCAGCGAACGCAGCGCATCATGCTCGACCGGCTGCTAACGGCCACGGAGAGCGATGTCGTCATCATCGTATTCCTCATCAACGATCTGTACAGCAACGTTCCCTATGAGCCGCCTGGACCTGACCGGCCAGCGGTGGCTGACGCTGGTGCGACACAAACCGTGCCGACGCTCGCATCGACCTCTCCCGATACGGCATGGCAGCAGATGCGGGAACAGGTCTTCACGCGCGGAGGGCTGTTGGGAAAGCTGCACCTGATGGCACTTGCACGCCGGATCGTCACGGCGTTCGACGCCGGCTACAACTTCATGTATGCCGCGGCCCCGTCGCGAGGCGGCTATCTGCGGCTGCCGCTCGACGAGGAACCGCGGCGGCAGCTCGAGATCACCGAGGACCTCTTCCGGGATATTGCGGTGTACTGCCGCCAGTACGGCAAGCCGCTCATTGTCATGTCCCTCCCGCAACAGTTCCAGGTCCTGTATCGCCGCACACCGGAGGACGCGGGCGGGATCGATGTATCGTTCTATGACCGCCACTTCTCACAGGTAGCCGCCGAACACGCCTTCAGCTGGATTCCCCTGCTAGACGATTTCCTCGCCGATCCGAATCCACGCCGGTTATTCTACCGGCTGGATGGGCACCTGACGCCCGCGGGCAACGAGCTGGTCGCCCGGACCTTCCTCGAGAAGGTGGTTCCCCTGATCGACTCCACCATCATCATGCCATGAGGCATGAAGCGTTCGACAGCGCCAAGCGCCCGGTGCGACGGGTTGGTGAGCGGGACACGACCGCGCGCCCACTTGTTTCAATCCACACACCCGCCCGCCTGCCACCCGCGCGGCCTCGTCGTACTACGTGCCCTAGCCGCGGTCGTAGTTTCCTCTATGTTTCCCAGGGGAATCGTCCGCGACGCGTATCAGAATCGACGGCTTAGCCAGCGGCTCCCTGCGTCACCCGGCCGTCCCCGGGACGTGTTCCACAGACGCCGCACCGGCATACCCACCCAGCACACTCCCCCGCCTGATCCCTGACCCACTTCCCGTGCAGGAGTCGCGTTCTCCGCCGGCCCGATAGAAATTCCGTAACGCGCGTTGTCGGTTACTCTTTCTCCTTCTCCCTTGATTTGACCGCTCCCGTCCCCCACTCTCCGCTCTCGACCGTCCACGGCATTCCCGCCGCCCACCATAGCCCAGCACTGACCAGCGCGATAGACGTCCGTGGTGTCGGCCGGCGCTTCGGCATTCGCTGGGTACTTCGCGGCGTCTCGTTCGACGTACGGGGTGGCGAAGCGGTGGGATTGCTCGGACCGAACGGCAGCGGCAAGAGCACCGTGCTGCGCATTTTGGGTACTCTCCTCGCGCCGAGTGCGGGCACCGTGTCCATCAACGGACTCGATGTGGTCCGTGACGCCCGCGCGGTCCGCGCGCAGGTCGGATACCTTGCACACACGCCCGGTCTCTATGAGGACCTCACCGCCCGCGAGAACCTGCGCTTTGCCGCCGACATGCTCGGCTTGCCGCGCGCGGCGGCCGAGGAAGGTCTGGCACGGGCCCAGCTGGCGCACGCTGCCGGCGAGCGCGTTCGCACGTTCTCGGCCGGGATGCAGCGCCGTCTTGCGCTGGCGCGGCTGACGCTTCTGCGTCCTCGTGTGCTGCTCCTGGACGAGCCGTACAGCAATCTCGACGCGGAGGGAGTCGCGCTGATGAACACTGTAGTGGCCGACGTTGTCCGCAACGGCGGTGCGGCGTTGCTGGTGCTGCACGAGCTGGCGCCGGCATCAGGGATGCTCGATCGAACCCTCACGCT
>CAZOAT010000028.1:0-17305 GCA_964577965.1 uncultured Gemmatimonadaceae bacterium
GGTCGCGAGTCCCGCCGTCACGGCGGACGCCGCAACCCGCGGCATCAGCGTCGTGGGCGCGGGCAGCGGGGACGCGAGCAACGGCCGAGTGAGCCTTCGACACCTGTGGTCGCGGACGCAGAGGCGACAGGCTGGTACGATCCGCAGCGCGACGCCGGCTTCATTCGCCGTCCGGAGAACAGTTACCTCACCGATCCCGGCGATCCGTACGTTCCGCCACACGTCGCAAAAGCGTATCCCCTCCGTCGCGGCGACGAGGTCAAGGCTTCGGTAGGACGCGATCACCGGGGACGCACCGTCGCAGTCGAGATTTTACAGATCAACGGCGACGATCCCGCGACGGCCACACGCCGTCCTGAGTTTGCATCGCTCACCGCCTCCTATCCGGAGCGGAAGCTGAAGCTGGAGACCGGCCGGCCGGCGAAAGCCGGTCCGGAGCTCACCCGCCGCGCGATCGACCTTATCGCGCCCATCGGGTTCGGACAGCGCGCGCTGATAGTCGCGCCGGCACGCGCCGGAAAGACGATGCTGCTCCAGGCGATCACCGAGGGCGTCGTTCTCAATCATCCTGAAGCGGTCCTGCTCGTGCTGCTCGTGGACGAGCGTCCCGAGGAAGTCAGCGAGATGATCACGTGGGGGTACGGTGAAGTCGTCGCGTCGAGCTTCGACATGCCAGCGGCGCGACACGTTGACGTCACCGAGATAGTCCTAGAGCGCGCCCGGCGGCTGGTCGAGCTGGGACGGGATGTGATCATCGTGCTCGATTCCATCACGAGAATGGCCCGCGCTCACAACACCGTGGAACGCGGAACGGGGCGTACTCTCTCAGGTGGACTGGACGCCACCGCCATGGCGAAGCCGAAGGCCTTCTTCGGGTCGGCACGCGCGGTCGCGGATCAGCATGGTGGCGGCTCTCTTACGATCATCGCGACCGCTCTCGTCGAGACCGGCTCGCGAATGGACGACGTGATCTTCGAGGAGTTCAAGGGGACCGGCAACTGTGAGATCAAGCTCGACCGCAGCCTTGCCGAGCGGCGGATCTACCCCGCCATAGACATCTCGACCAGCGGCACCCGTCGCGAGGAAAAGCTCTTTCGCCCGGACCAGCTGGATCACGTCTACACGCTGCGCCGCGGACTCCACCAGATGCCGCCGGCATCCGCCATGGAGTGGCTCATCAAGAGGATAGCCGCCACGCCCAGCAACGACGCACTTCTGGAAGGGCTCTGAGGCCAGGGGTCCCGAGCGCGGACCCCGTCCAGTGCTGAGAGGGATAGAGGGGCTTTCCTGCGGCCTGCCCCTTGCTCAACGTCCGGGCATGGTGGCCAAGACCCGGGGCAGCTGGCTGGCAGCACTCGCCGCCCTGCTCATCCTCGGCTCCCCAGCCGCGGCGCAGGACGAGGATAAACCCGAAGTCGTTCAGCTCCACATCCGCGGCGTCCGGTCCGTGAAGATGGAGGAACTGAAGCGCAGCATCGAGACTGAGGAGTCCCGCTGCCGGGGCCTGTTCCTGCGCCCCATCTGCTGGTTGAGTAAATCGCCGATCTTCTACGAGCGGAACTACCTCGACCGCGAGGAGCTCGCGCGCGACGTCGTCCGCATCCGCGTGTTCTACTGGAAGCGCGGATTCCGTGACGCCGACGTGGAAACCATTGTCGTCCCGAGGGGAAACAATCGGGCAGAGGTGACGCTTGCCATCAGCGAGGGTCCCCCGACGCTGGTCTCCCGTGTCGAAGTGGAGCAGGAAGAGGAGATCCTGTCACAGCGGGACATCACGCGCTCGCTCGCCCTGCGCGAAGGCGAACCTCTCAATCTTCTGCGGCTGGATACCACCCGTGTACGGCTCCAGCAGGGACTCTGGAGCCAGGGTTATGCCGATGCAATCGTGGACACGGCGGTGATGCTGAACGATCGGGAGACGAACGCGGTCGTGAGGTTCACGCTCAACCCGCGCTGGATCACCACGGTGGAAGAGATCCACGTGCACGAGAACGAGAGGATCACCGAGCGGACCATCCGCCGGTCCCTGACCTTCCGGGAGGGAGACCTCTTCCGCCTGTCGGACCTGCTTCGCAGCCAGCGCAAGCTGTACGAGTCCAATCTCTTCCGTCGAGCGGTCATCGAGCCCTCGATAGAAGGAACGATCGACTCCGCCAAGGTGGTGGACATCACTGTGACGGAAGCGCCATTGCGCGAGGCAAGACTGAGTCTGGGGTTCAACACCGTGGACTTCGTGCAGACGGAGGCGCGGTTCACCCACTACAACTTCAGGGGTGGAGCACGGCGACTGACGGCGCAGGCGGCGGTCGGCAACCTGTTCGCATCAGCGCTCAATGACAAGCTCATTTTCGCCGACGTGTTCAGCGTCCCGACCTCGGAGAAGGCGCGCTACCTGACGCCGACCTACAACGCCAGCGTCGAGCTGCGGCAGCCGTGGTTCGGATCGGCCCGGAACAACATGGCGGTGAGCGCGTTCACGCACCGGCGCAGCGCGCCGGGGATCTACGTGGATCGCAGCTTCGGCTCCAGCATGACGTTCACCCGCGAGCTGACCGACCGCGCTCGTGCGAGCGCCAACTACCGGTTCGAGGTGACGAGCGTCGAGGCCGGCGACGTTTACTTCTGCGTGAACTACGGCGTCTGCGACCGGACCACACTGGAGGCGCTGCGCGGCCACCAGCGGTTGTCACCGCTGGCGCTCACGGCCTCCATGGACCGCACCGACAACCCGCTCGGCCCCACCCGGGGGATACGTGCCCAGCTCGACCTCGAGCACGCGGCGCAGCTCACAGTATCGGACTATCGCTACAACCGCGCGACGGCGGAGTTCGCGATGTTCCGTGGGGTCCGCAGCCGTGGCGTCCTCGCCGGCCGTATCCGGGGTGGATGGGTGGGTGCGCTCCCCAGCACCGGCCTGGTCTTCGGTGCCGCGGAATCGCGGGAGATCCTGCACCCGCGCAAGCGCTTCTACGCCGGCGGCGCACAGTCGGTGCGCGGTTACAGAGAGAATCAGCTGGGCCCGCGAGTCCTCACCATTCCGGGTGACAGGCTCCGCAACGCATTCGCGCTCGTAGAGGGCGACACGATCCGGGTGTGCCCGGACGAAATTCCCATTCAGCAGTGTGATCCGCAGGGGGCGGGGCTGCGCGATCGCGACTTCGAGCCGCGGCCCCTTGGCGGCAACCAGGTGGTCGAGGTGAGCGCCGAGCTGCGATTCCCTCTGTGGCAGCAGCTCACCGGGGCGGTGTTCGTGGACGCCGGTCACGTGCTGCAGCGGACCGACAGGACGTTGCCGCGCAGCAAGGCGGCGGTCACTCCGGGATTCGGCGTGCGATATCAATCGGCGATCGGTCCGATCCGTGTGGACCTGGGAATCAACCCCGCCCAGCGGGAGTCGCTGCCGGTGATCACCGAGACGATCGTTGACGGCGAGCGGCGGCTCATCCGCCTGGAGAGCTCGCGCGACTACTCCATCGCACGGAGCGGATTCGGCGGCGTGCTCGATCGCGTGCGGCTGCACCTGTCGATCGGCGAAGCGTTCTGATGCGACGCAGAACACGTATTTCGTTGTTCGTCGCCGGCGTGACAGCGGCGCTGGCTGCGCTGCTGATCGTGTTCTTCACGCAGACGGATCCGGGCCGGGACGTCGTCCGCCGGCAGATTGTATCGATCCTGAACGACAACTCGCACGGCATCATCCGGATCCAGGGGCTCAGTGGCAACCTGTTCGGCCGCGTCCGGCTGACAGGCGTGTCCATCATCGATTCCAGCGGGCGACCGCTGCTGCTGGCGGACACGATCGCGAGCGAGTACGGGCTGCGCGCGGTGATCGGCCGCAGAGTGCAGCTCTCGCGCGTGCGGCTGGTGAATCCGTACATCGTCATCGAGCAGTTTCCCGGAGAGGACTGGAACTTCAACCGCATATTCCCGCGCGATACCGTCACGCGTGTAGGAGTACGTCCAACCGGCTGGGGGACGTGGATCCGGTTCGAGGACATGACGGTGCTCAACGGACGGCTGATCGTGCGGGTTCCGTGGGAACCAAGCTCCATGCTCACCGAGGCCGAGCGCGAGCACGCCATCACCGCCGCGCTGGGTGTGGACAGCCGCATGTACGTCACCCGCGTGCAAGGCGGCTTCCAGCGTGTATCCGACTTCCAGGCCATCGACGCGCACCTTCCAATGATCCGCCTCGCGGATCCGGCCGCGGACTTCGCGGTCATCGAAGTAGAGAAGCTGCGGACACACGCATATCCGTTCCGGCCTCCGGGACTTCTCGTGCGCGCGCTCACCGGGACCTTCAATTTCACCGGCGACTCTCTCTGGTGGCGCGGGACGCGCGCCGAGCTCTCTGGATCCAGGGTCGAGGCCGATGGGCGCTACGCAATCGGCAACGGCGATCTCTCGTTGCGTCTCGTCGGGAACCCCGTGAACCCGGGCGACGCCCGATGGGTGTTCCCCGAGCTGCCACGCAGCGGCACCGGCCGGATGGTGTTCTCGCTGGACTGGATCGGCGACAGCGCGCTGTACGTGGCGAGGAACATGGACCTGCGGATGGAAGGCGCGCACGTCCGCGGCCATATCGGCGTCACCGACACCGATTCCGTCGCGTTTCACAGCGTGACCGACCTTCGCTTCACGGGGCTGCGCACGGAACTGCTCGACCGGATCGTCGGCATCGAACTTCCCCGTCCGGGCACACTCGCGGGACACGCGCGGTTCCGGGGCGGATTGAATGCTCTGTACGTGAACGGCGACCTCACCTACGTCACGCAAGCGGGGAGCAACCGGCTGCAGGGCGACGGTACAGTCGGATTCCCCGAAGAGGACTTCACGTTCAGGAATCTGCGCATCCGGATGGATCCGGTCACTGCGGATCTCGCGCGCACGGTCATTCCCGACATTCCATTCGACGGTGTCTTCACCGGACTCGCAGAGCTGAACGGTTCGACCGCCGCGACAGTGAATGCAGTGGGTGACGTGACGCACGTGGAGGCCGGAAATCGGTCGCGTGCGCTGGGGACCGTCGCCGTACGAACGGGTGTCGTGAACTGGTTCGACGTCAACGCGCGGTTCGATCCGCTGGCGCTCGCGACCGTAGGACAGTTCGCGCCGGCGCTGCAGCTGCGTGGTTCCGTCACTGGCCCGCTGCGCGCAACCGGAACTGTCGATGATTTCAACATCAACACCTCGGTCGCCGCGGCGGGGGGTGGCAACATCACGGTGCGCGGGCGGGTGGCGACGGGCGGTCGCGCGCCTGGATACGATCTCGCTCTCGACGCGTATCTGTTCAACGCCAGTGCGATATCGGCCCGTGCGCCCCGTACTTCGCTGACTGCGATCGCGCGCGCTCAGGGGACTGGAGTCGAGCTGGCGACCATGCAGGGGACGTTCGTGGCGGACATCCGAACATCGACCTATGAAGACACCGTCGGCGTCGATTCGGCGAAGGTCCGGGTGGTGATCGCCGACGGGTTCGCGCGTGTCGATACGCTGGCAGTGCACGTACCCCACGGAGCTCTCGACGCATCGGGCACGTTCGGTCTCGTACGCGGCCGTGAGGGCGAGCTGGCCTATCGCGTGGAGATCGATTCGCTGGACGCATTCGCCGGCCTGATAGGAGGCGAGGAGGGCATCGTTGCGCCTCGGCCGGGAGTTCTTGCGCGACGTGAAGCTGAGGCTCGGGCCGACTCCGCGAGAATAGCTGACGAGACTGAAATCGAACGCGTTGCGACCGGCCTTGCACCGCCGACGCTGCAGGTGGACACGCCGGCGGTCGTTCCGCGCAACGTGGTGGCCGGCAGGCTGCGCGCCGAAGGTGTGGCACGCGGCAACATCCGCAGCGCGTCCCTGCACGGTACCGCTTCGGGTGAGGACGTCATGGCGCGCGGCCACGCGGCTGAGCTGTTCGCCGCAGAGTACGAGCTCGCCGACATCGGCACTCAGGCGATGCGACTCAACGTGAGTGCGAGCGCCACCAACGCGCTGATCGCGGGCTTCGAGTTCGACACCGTGTACGCTCGTGTGGATCACGCTAACTCGCGGGGGCGCGCGCACGTCACGGTGCGACAGGACGATTTGCGGGTGTACGCTGCCGACGGCGACTACGTACTCCACACCGACCACAGCGAGCTGCACCTGAACGACCTCCGTCTGCAGTTCGATACCACGATCTGGCAGAGCGTCCGCCCGTCTGCCGTGCAGTGGGGAGGACGTGGCGTGGAGATCGAGCAGCTCGAACTGTCTGCGGGCGATGGACGCCGGCTGTACGTGGATGGCCGGCTTCCCACCGAGGGAACCGCCGACCTGCACGTGGTCGCCGAACGGTTTGAGATCGGCGACATCACTGCTCTCCTCCAGACTGACATCGATGCACGGGGACTGCTGTCGTTCGACGTACGGGCGCGGGGGACGGCCGAGTCTCCGATCCTGGAGGGGACTGCCAGCGCAGAGGCGTTCTCTTATCAGGGAAGTTCGCTGCCGCAGGTGGGCGGGACGTTCACCTACAGCGATGCGACGCTCACGGGGCGCTTCGATGCGACCCGGGAGGATGGCACCACGCTGGTCTATGCTGAGGGCACAGTGCCGGTGAATCTCGCGCTGGCGGGAGTGACGGGCCCACGGATCCCGCTCGACCGGCAGATCGATCTGCAGGTCTACGCCGACAGCTTCCCAGTCGGCATCCTGCCACAGGCGGCCGAGTTCATGACGAACGTGACAGGCAGGACAATCGGCGAGATGCGGATAGCGGGCACTCTCCGCCGGCCGAGCATCGAGGGCGAGATGACGATTGCCGAAGGCGGGGCACGGATTGTCCCGCTCGGCATTCGCGTCGGGTCGATACACGGTCACGTCCGGATGGCAGGCGACACGATCATCGTCGATTCACTCGCCGGAACGAGCGCAGGCGGACCGATCCGGATTTCGGGCGGTGTGGGGGTAGGCTCGTTCACCGCTCCGTCGTTCGACCTGAGCCTGCGCGCGCAGAATGCGCGGCTGCTGGACAACCACCTTGGCAGGCTCAGTGCGGATGCGGAGCTCGCGTTCTACGGTCCGTTCGACGACACGCGGATCAGCGGCGGGGTTCGGATCAGAGAGGGGGTGGTGTACATGCCCGAGCCCGACGACAAGAATGTCATCGGTGCCGACGACCCCGCCCTGTTCAACGTCGTGGACACGGCGGTTGCTGCGGACCGGGAGCTGTTCCCGGCGCAGTCGCCGCTGCTCGCCAATCTCGAGGTTGACGTGCGCGTGCGCGTGGAACGCGATGTATTCGTGCGGTCGCGCGACGCCAATGTGGAGGTGTACACCGACGGCGATCTCATACTGTACGCGGACCGCGCGCGGGAGATTCTGACACTCGACGGAATACTGCTCAGCGACCGCGGCGACTACACGTTCATGCAGAAACGGTTCAGGATCAGACGCGGCGCGGCAACCTTTGTCGGCCTGAGCGAGATCAATCCGACACTGCAGGTGGCGGGCGAATACGAAGTACGGCTACCAGCGCGCGAGGCGCTGACGATTCAGATCATCATCGGCGGTACGCTGTTGTCACCGCGTATCGAGCTGCGGAGCAGTGCCCAGCCGCCGTTGTCGCAGAGCGACCTGCTCAGCTATCTGGCGTTCGGACGCTCGTCGTCCTCGCTCACGCAGCTCGAGGGCGCGTCATTGACGTCAGGATCCGCCGGCGGCACGCTCATCGGCCAGGGTGCGGCGCTGGCGGTCCAGCAGCTCGCGACAGTGGCTGTGGGTATGGTCACTGACGAGTTCGCGGGAGAAGCGGCACGCTCGCTCGGTGCGGACGTATTCATCATCACGCCCGCCGACGTGCAGACAGACATCGGCAACTTCCTCCGCAGCACTGAAGTGGAGTTCGGCAAGTACGTACGCCCCACAACATTTATCGCGCTCCAGGCGCGCCCCGATCCACAGTCCCTGAGGCGACCAGGCTTCAGCCTCGACCATCGCTTCCAGCGCCTGCAGGGATACCAGTTCCGTGTGAACTTCGGCCCTCGCTACATCCTGTTCGAGCCAACGCTCGCACAGCCCGAGCCGAGAACACGAAGTGTGTTCGGCGCCTTCGTGATCAGAGAGTGGCGGTATTAGCGACCAGCATACTCATCCCATAGAGCTGCCATCGCTCTGATTCCATTCTCGAAATTCTCAACGCTGATCCACTCGTCGGGCGCGTGCGCGTTCTCCCCCGGCAGCCCGAACCCGACGAGCAGCACCGGTGCGCCGAGTATGCTGGTGAAGTCGCTCACCACCGGTATCGACCCGCCCTCTCCGGCGACGACCGGCTCCGTGCCGAACGCCGCATGCAGTGCGCGCTTGGCCGCATCGTAGATGCCGCCCTCCAGACTCGCGCGCCATGGCCGTCCGCCGTGCAGATGCTTGACCGTCACCTTCACTCCCTTCGGTGTCACGCTTTTCACGTGTCTTTCCATCAGCCGCTCGATCTCGGCCGGCTCCTGCCGCGGCACCAGGCGGCAGCTCACTTTCGCCATCGCATACGACGGCAGCACAGTCTTCGCACCCTCTCCCGTATAGCCGCTCAGCAGTCCGTTCACTTCGCACGTGGGCCGCGTCCACAACCTTTCCAGCGTCGTGTGGCCAGCTTCACCGCCGAGCTCCGGCACGCCGACCTCACTGCGGAAATGCTCCTCATCGAACGGCAGCGTCCGCATCTGCTGCAGGATCTCCTCGTCCCATGCCTCCACTGCGTCGTAGAATCCGTCGATGGCGATCCGTCCCGTGTCATCGTGCAGCGTCGCGATGATCCGGGCGAGCACAGTGGCCGGGTTCACCACCGCTCCGCCGTACGACCCCGAGTGAAGATCGCTGACGGGTCCGCGTACCTCGATCTCGAAGTAGGCGAGTCCACGCAAAGACGAGAGCAGCGACGGCTGACCTGGACCGAACATCGCCGAGTCAGAGATGACCACTGCGTCGGCGCGAAGCCGCTCCCGCTCCCGGCGGATGAACGGCTCCAGGTGATCGCTGCCGACCTCCTCCTCACCTTCGACGATGACCACGACGTTCACCGGCAGCTTGCCGCGCGTCCTGAGATGCGCTTCCAGCGCCTTGATATGCAGGAAGATCTGCCCTTTGTCGTCCACCGAGCCGCGCGCGAAAATCCGGCCGTCCCGTATTGCCGGCTCAAACGGCGGTGAGGTCCACAGGTTCAGCGGCTCAGGCGGCTGCACGTCGTAGTGGCCGTAGATCAGGACCGTGGGTCTGCCTGGGGCACCGCGCCACTCGCCGACGACCACCGGATGGCCAGGGGTCTCGTGCACACTGGCTTCCAGCCCTATCGCTTCGAGCGAGCTCTTCACCCATTCTGCGGCCCGGGCCGTGTCACGATTATGCTCTGTGCGGGCACTGACGCTCGGGATCCTGAGGAAGTCGAACAGCTCCTCTGTGAACCGGGCTTTGTGTTCGCTGACGTAGCTGTCGAGATCGGCGGCAACGGGCATTGGAAGAGCGTTTCGGGTTGAGAGCAGCTGAAGCCCGCCATGGTACGCGGCTGGCATAGGGAATCAGGAACTAAACACTAACCACTGGCCCACCTTTCCGGTGTAATGCCGAACCGCCTCGCGAACGAGACCAGCCCGTATCTGCTGCAGCACGCCGATAACCCGGTGGACTGGTACCCCTGGGGAACAGAGGCTCTGCAGCGCGCACGCACTGAGGACCGTCCGATCCTGCTGAGCATCGGCTACGCAGCCTGCCACTGGTGTCATGTGATGGCGCATGAGTCATTCGAGGACCCGAAAACCGCGGATCTCATGAACGAGCTGTTTGTCAACATAAAGGTCGATCGCGAAGAGCGCCCGGACCTGGACGGGATCTATATGCGGGCCGTGCAGGCGATGACCGGCCACGGGGGCTGGCCGTTGACAGTGTTTCTCACCCCGGACGGTGCGCCGTTCTACGGCGGCACGTACTTCCCGCCCGATGACCGGCAGGGGATGCCCTCGTTCAGAAGAATCCTCACGGCCTTGGCCCACGCGTACGGAAACAAGCGCGAAACGATCGCGCGCACTTCCGAGCAGCTCCGCTCGATCTACCGGGAGACCACCCCCGTCGTGGGCGACGGGGAGCTGTCGCCCCATTCGCTCGAGCTCGCGTTCCGGTCGCTGGCGCAGCAGTACGACTCACGCCACGGAGGGTTCGGCGGCGCGCCGAAGTTCCCCGCATCCATGGCGCTCGATTTCGTGTTGCGACACTGGAAACGCACCGGTGCCGGTTACGCTCTGGAGATCGTGCTCGAGTCGTTCCGGCACATGGCGCGCGGCGGTATCTACGACCAGGTGGGTGGCGGTTTTGCGCGCTATTCAGTGGACGCGGCGTGGCTCGTCCCGCACTTCGAGAAGATGCTGTACGACAACGCCCTGCTCGCGCGGCTCGGCGTGCACCTGTGGCGCGCGACCGGCGATGCCGAGGTGCGTCGCGTGACGGAAGAAACGCTCCGCTGGGTCGCGCGGGAGATGACCGCGCCCGACGGCGGATTCTACTCGTCCCTCGACGCTGACAGCGAAGGGCATGAAGGAAGGTTCTACGTCTGGACCGATGCGGAGCTCGACGGGCTGCTTGGCGGAGATGCGGCTATCGTGAAGGCGTGGTGGGGAGTCCGCCCGGGTGGGAACTTCGAGGGAAAGAGCATCCTCCACGTTGACGGCACATACGAGATGGTGGCCGCGCGGCACGGCAGTACCCCTGAGCAGGTTCGCAGCGCTGTGGAGAGCGCCCGCGACATTCTCTACACCGCGCGCGCGAAACGCGTGTGGCCCGCTCGCGATGACAAGGTGCTCGCGTCCTGGAACGGTCTCATGCTGCGCGCCGCGATCGAGGCGGCGTTCGCCTTCGAAAGCCACGAATGGTATGATCTGGCGCTGAAGAACGCGGACTTCATCACGCGGGAGATGGTACGCAACGGCCGGGTGTGGCGCGTCCACAGGAGCGGCCGCACGCATACCCCCGGGTTCCTCGAGGATCAGGCCTCCGTGGGACTCGCCTTCACGGCCGTCTACTCAGTCACCTGCGACGTCGCGTGGCTGCAGCGTGCACGTGAGGCCGCGGAATACATGGTGGAGTCGTTCCATGACGCCGCCTCCGCTGTGTTCTACGATACTGCGCATGATGCCGAGCGACTCATAACGCGGCCGCACGAGATAACCGACAACGCGATCCCGGCGGGCAGCTCGCTTGCCGCCGAGCTCCTGCTCGTCCTCGCCGACCTCGACGACAACGGACGATACCGCGAACTGTCCGCACAACTGCTCGCTGGAGCCGCTGGGATGATGACCCGTCACCCGACGGCGTTCGGCCACATGCTCGGCGTTGCCGATATGGCGGTTCGGGGCTCGGTGCAGGTGGCACTGGCGGGCGAGCCGCGGACCCCGGTGTTCACATCGCTCGAACGAGTGGTGGCGGAGGAGTATGTCCCCGGCCTGGTTCTGGCGGGTGGCGATCCACACGCCGCGGAGGCGCCCGGGCTCCTGCGCGACCGCCCGGCAGGCGATGCGGGGGCGACGGCATACGTCTGTCGCGGCTTCACCTGCGACCTGCCGACCAGCGACCCCAACGAGCTTCGGCAGAAGCTGGACGAGGCGGCGAGCGGTTAGTGCGGAATCGCATTATTAGTTGTGGGTGAACGCACCGTCCGCCGAGGCTGAATGACTGAAACCGCCGTCGCGATCCCACCGCAGGAAGTACCCTCAGCGGCGGTTTCTTTCACGCGCGGGCTGTTCGCCGGCGCTGTTCACGACTCACTCGTCTTTCCGTTCCCGCCCGAACTGGATGAGGCCGACCCCAACGAGACCCGCACGGTCCGGCGGCTGATCGCCACGTTCCGGGAATTCGCATCGACCCGGGTGATCGATTCGCAGCGGTTCGACGAGGAAGAGACGATCGGCGACGATGTGATCGCCGCGCTCGCGCGCGAAGGGTTTCTCGGACTCACGATCCCGAGAGAGTACGGTGGACTGGGGCTCTCGACCGCAGGCTATGCACGCGTCTTCTCCGAGGTCTCTTCCTTCGACGGCTCGACCGCAGTTCTCATCGGCGTGCACTGCGGACTCGGCTCCAAGGCGATCGTGCTGTACGGCAGCGACGAGCAGAAGGACGAGTACCTGCCACGCCTCGCCCGCGGCGAGACGCTGGCCGCGTACGCTCTCACCGAGCCCGAAGTCGGGTCCGACGCGCAGCACATCAAGGCACGTGCGGAGCCGGACGGGAGCGGCTCATGGCTGCTGAACGGGCGCAAGATCTGGATCGGGAACGGGCACAAGGCCGGAGTCATCGTCACCTTCGCGCAGACCGACGTGGCCCGCAGAGGCGGGATGGAGCCGCGCCCCACGGCGTTCATCGTGAGGCCCGACATGCCGGGCTTCCACGTAGTCGGGACGGTGCGGAAACTCGGCATCCGCGGATCGACACAGGCGGAGTTGCTGTTCGAGAACCTCGAGGTGCCCGGCGATCACGTGCTCGGTCAGGTCGGGAAGGGGTTCACTGTGGCCGTGCAGGTGCTCAACGCCGGCCGGATCACCCTGACCGCTGGCTGCTCTGGCGCAACCCGCCGCGTGCTGAGCGAGATGACCGGGTACGCGTCGCGGCGCGAGCAGTTCGGCAGGCCGCTCGACGAGTTCGAGATCACGAAGCGCAAGATCTCCGGCACAGCCGCGGACCTGTACGCGATGGAGGCGATGCTTGGTGTGCTGGCTGGGATGGTGGAGCGCGATGAGACCGACTATGCGCTGGAGACCGCGTGCGCGAAGGTCTTCGCCAGCGATGCCGTCTGGCGCGCAGCGGACGAGCTCGTCCAGATCGCCGGCGGTCGCGGCTTCGTCAAGCCGTATCCATACGAGCAGATGCTGCGCGATGCACGCATCAACAGGATCTTCGAGGGCGCCAACGAGGTACTCCGGCTGTTCATCGCGCTGAACGGCGTAGAGGGTCCTGCGCAGCGACTGCAGGAGGTTGGCGTGGCTCTGCGACGCCCGATTCAGAACCTCGGGCTGCTCAGCGGCTACGCCGCGGCACGGGTGCGGAACGCGTTCCGCGCAACTTCGACGCTCGATGTACCGCTCCATCCGCGGCTGGATCCGCACAAGCGGTATTTCGAGAAGCACGTCGGTGAACTGGCTTCCGCGGTGCAGCGCATGCTCACGCGCCACCGGAAGGAGATCGTTGAGCGGCAGCTCGTTCTCGAACGGCTGGCAGGCATGGGGATCGAGCTGTTCGCGCGCGCAGCCGTCCTGTCGCGCACCCAGGCTGCACTCGAGCGGATGGAAGAAGGCGCAGACGCAGAGCCACTGCTCGCGCTGTGCGACATCTTCTGTGTGGACTCCGGGAAGCGCTTCAGGACTGCGCGCACCGGCCTCGACCCGCGCGACGAAGACGTGGACGAGCGGCGCCGCGTGGTCGCAGCCGCCGTGGCCGCCGCCAGCGGCGCCTGGTTTGCAGATCCGATCCTGAAGGAGTAGCTGCAGTCGAAGGAACAGCTGTTAATCCGATTACCAGTCGCAGCCAGTCAAGCAGCCACCGCTTTCGCTTGCGGTCAACGGAGATCCGTCATGCGTTTCCCCCGTACATCAGCTCTGACGCCACTCGCTGTCGGGCTCCTCGCGTCGTGCGCGCCCGCCATCGTCACTACTCCTGCACCGGCCACGGTGCCGTCCGCACCGGCGGTCACGGCTCCTGTGCAGCCGATCGCACCGGGCTCCATGCAGGAGTTCGGCACGATGTGGACGTTCGATTCTCCACCACTCGATTACTGGCAGAGCCGTTACGGGTTCACGGCGAGTCAGCAATGGCTGGAGCGCGTCCGGCTGGCCTCAGTCCGGCTACCCGGCTGCTCGGCGTCGTTCGTCTCCGCCAGCGGACTCATTCTGACGAACCATCACTGCGTGCGGGATTGCATCGCGCAGAGCTCCCCTGCCGACACGAACTACATGACGACCGGGTTCGTTGCACGCACCCGTGAGGAGGAGAAACAGTGCGCGGGGGCGACGGCGGACCAGCTGCAGTCGATCGAGGACGTAACCGCACGGATTCGTGGAGCGATCACAGCCACGACGACAGATGAACAGGCAGTGCAGCGCGCTGCCGCGCTGCGAGCCGCAGAGGAGGCGTGCACGCAGGAGACGGGACTGCGCTGTCAGGCGGTCACCATGTACCAGGGCGGCCGCTATTCACTGTACCGGTTCAAGCGGTACGCCGATCTGCGCCTCGTTGCGGCTCCGGAAGAGCAGGCCGCATTCTTCGGCGGCGATCCCGACAACTTCACGTACCCGAGATACGCGCTCGACTTCGCTTTGCTGCGCGCTTATGAGAACGAACAGCCGGCAGCTACACCGGCCCATTTCGACTGGAGCGCGAACGGCGCGGCCGACGGCGAACTCGTGTTCGTCACGGGCAACCCGGGGTCTACCGGCAGACTGCTGACGCTCGCACAGATGGAGTTCCTCCGCGACCACCAGTATCCGCTCACGCTCGCTGCCTACACCCGCGAGCTCGCCGTGCTGAAGGACATTGCTTCACGGTCCGAGGAGGAGCAGAGACGGCTGTCGAACCGGATCTTCATTCTCGAGAACTCCTTCAAGGCGGTGACCGGGTATCGCAGCGGACTGACAGACTCGGCGACGATGGCGCTCAAGCAGGCGTTCGAGGCTGACTTCCGCACCCGGATCAACGCCGACCCCGCGCTCCGCGCCCGCTACGGCTCGGCATGGGACGACATCGCCGCTGCGATCGGTGAACAGGCCACGATCTACAACGAAAGTGTGTTCCATGGATTCACCGGGAGCTCACTGCTTGCGCTCGCTGCACAGCTCGTGCGGATCCCGGCCGAGACAGCATTGGACGACCCGCTCCGGCTCGCAGCCTATCGCGGACCGGCGCTGCAGCGCATGCGCGAGGGCCTGCTGCGGGAGCAGGCGTTCAATCTGGAGCAGGAACGCCGAGTGCTGGCAGCGCAGCTCGAGGCGGCACAGCGTGCTCTGCCCGAGACCGATCCGTTCCTGCGCGCCGTTCTCGCGGGCCGTACGCCTGAGCAGGCGGCTGAAACACTGATATCGGGCACGCAGCTCCACACCGTCGAGGTGCGTCGCGCGTTGCTGGAGGGCGGCGCCGCGGCAGTCGCCGCGTCGACCGATCCACTCATCGTTGCCGCGCGGACCATAGATCCGCTCAGCCGGGCGCAGCTCACCAGGCTGCAGGCGATCAATGCCCGGATCGCTTCCGGCGCCGAGCGGCTCGGCGAGGCGATCTTCGCGGCATACGGCACAGCCCTGCCGCCGGACGCGACCTTCTCCCTGCGAATCAGTGACGGAGTCGTGCGCGGTTTCCCGATGAACGGCACCATCGCGCCGTACAAAACGACCTTATACGGGCTGTACGCGCGATCAGCCGACTTCGACGGCCAGTCGCCGTTCCACCTGGCGCCGCGCTGGGCTGAGCGACGGGCTCAGCTGGATCTCACGACGCCGATCAACTTCGTCTCGACCAACGACATCATCGGCGGCAACTCGGGGAGTCCGATCATCAATCGGAACGCCGAGGTTGTGGGCGTGATTTTCGACGGGAACATCGAGAGCGTTCCGAACCGGTTCATCTTCACCGACGAGATAGCGCGTTCCGTGAGCGTGCACTCGAAAGTGATTACGGAGTCGCTTCGCCGCGTGTACGACGCGGCGCACATCGCGGACGAACTCGAGCGCCGGGCTCCGTAGTGGGCGGCTCGTGAGCTGAGCCCCGCGGAGGCGACGCGAGCTGGAACCCGCCACGTGACGCCGGGATCGGCCGCTGAGCATACGCGCGTCGAGACCAGCCGGCCGTCGCGCGTGCAGCAAGGACTAAGTCAGATCCAGTGCAAGGTCCAGAGCTGGCGCGGAGTGCGTGAGCGCACCGATCGAGATCCAGTCCACGCCTGTCTCGGCGATCTGCCGTACGCCGTCCAGGCTCACGCCACCCGAGGCCTCGACGACCGCGCGGCCGGCGATCTCGGACACGCACAGCTCCAGGTCCGCGAGTGACATGTTATCCAGCATGATGATGTCGGCGCTCGCCTCGAGCGCGGCGCGAACCTGCTCGATCGACTCGCACTCGACCTCGACCCGCGCACCCGTTGGCGCGAAGGCGCGCGCCCGGCGCACAGCCACGGCGATGTCGCCATCGACGGCGGCCAGGTGGTTGTCCTTGATGAGTACGGCGCTGGCCAGGTCCGCACGATGGTTCATCGCCCCACCGCAGCGCACTGCGTATTTCTCGAGATGCCGCCAGCCCGGTGTCGTCTTGCGAGTGTCGAGAATCCGCGCACCCGTTCCCTTCACGGTATTGACGTAGCGGGCCGCGAGCGTTGCCACCCCGGACAGCCGCTGCATGAAATTGAGCGCGACGCGTTCCGCGGAGAGCAGCGCCCGCACATGCCCGCTGAGCGCCAGAACCGGCGAGCCCGCAACTACGGTGCTCCCGTCCGGGATCTCCACGCGGATGTCCACACCAGCATGCAGCTGCCGGAACGCTTCGCACGCGAGCGGGCCTCCCGCGATCACGCCGGTCGCACGCGCGACCAGGACGCCATGAGTTCTGCGATCGCTGAGCACAGTCGCGAGCGTCGTGATGTCGTTGAACGCGTCGTCCTCCTCGAGCGCGGCCCGCACCAGATCGCGCGTTTCGTCCCGCGTCAGCGGGAAGTGAACGCCCTCCTCGGGGCGGAGTCCGGTCGCGGCCAGCGACTCCACGTCGTGCCTGTGCTCGATCACTCGCCGGGATCTGGGGTCGAGGGTACGGGGGAGAGCGCCGTGTTGCCGCCGATCGAGACCATCCTTTCGATCGCGAGCCGCGCCTTGCCTGCAATGTCCGCCGGAACGGTGATGTGATGCTGCATGTTCACGAGCGCCTCGCGCACCTGCGGCAGCGTCGTCACCTTCATGTATGCGCACACCGCGGTCTCACTGGCCGGAATGAACCGCTTCGTCGGGTTCTCCCGCCGCAGCCGATGCAGGATCCCCACTTCCGTAGCGACTATGAATTCGTCCGCGTCGGACTCAGCCGGCCGCCGGATCATTCCCTCGGTGGAGAGAATCTGCACTCCTTCGGGATCTATGTCGCCGGCCGACATCGCCTCCACCACCGGCGTGGCGCAGCCGCATTCCGGATGAATCAGGAACTCGGCACCGGGGTGCGCTGCCCGCTGCTGGTTCACATGCTCCGGACTGATGCCGGCGTGCACGTGACACTCTCCCATCCAGACGTGGATGTTCTGCCGCCCTGACACACGCCGAACGTGCGCACCGAG
>CAZOAT010000028.1:17405-27837 GCA_964577965.1 uncultured Gemmatimonadaceae bacterium
ACGAAGTCCGCAACGTCCTGCACCTCGGCCCGCTGGTAGTTGTGGGCCAGAATCACGGCGTCGCGCTCGCGCGCGAGCTCGCGAATCTCCTCCTGCAGCATTACGACGTCGTCCGGTGCGATTGCTACCATGAGATGTGTTTCCCCGTCCACGACCGCTTCAGCCGCGGAAAATCACTCCTGTAGTGGCCGCCGCGGGACTCATTCCGCTGCAGCGCCGATTCGGCGATCAGGCGCGACGTGAGTGCCATGTTGGCCTCCTCTGTGGCCCCGGCAGGCAGGCGCGCCTCGATCTCGGCCAGCACCTCCAGGCAGAATTGCAGACCGTGGGCCGAGCGGGATATCCCGGCATGCTCCCACATTACTCTCCGGATCTCGTCGGCGGCTACCTGGGCGGCTCCGCGATCCCTCAGGCGAGGCGCTGACCACTCCGGAAGCCTGGGAACGCGTCCCAGCCGGGGCACCTCGAGAAGGTCGCGGGCGACCCGCTCGGCAAAGACCAGCCCCTCCAGGAGCGAGTTGGACCCGAGCCGATTGGCACCGTGCACGCCGGTGCGGGACACCTCGCCGCATGCGTACAGGCGCTCCATGCTGGATCGACCGCACAGGTCGGTCACCACTCCACCCATCATGTAATGCGCCGCCGGAGTGACCGGGATGAGGTCGGTCCGCGGATCGATTCCGCGCGCCCGACACAGCGCGAATATCCCGGGGAACCGCTCATCGAACGGGACGCCGAGTCGGCGCGCGTCGAGCCATACCTTCCGCCCCCCCTCCTGCTCGTGAAAGATCTCCCGCGCGACTACGTCGCGGGGCGCCAGCTCCTTCAGCCGGTGCCGCTTCGCCATGAAGCGAACACCATCGTCGTTCACCAGGGGCGCGCCTTCGCCACGCACAGCCTCGGAGATGAGCGACAGCGGGTTCTCCGGAGTGTCGAGAGCGGTGGGATGGAACTGGACGAATTCCATGTCCGACAGCTTCGCGCCTGCCCGGAACGCGATCGCATAGCCGTCACCGGTCGCGACTACGGGATTGGTGGTATGACGGAAAACCTGCCCGCTGCCGCCGACCGCGAGCACCGTCGCATCTGCGATTATCTCTATCGGTCGCCCCGAGATCGTCGCGTATGCTCCGACGCACTGCCCCCGACGGACGATCAGGTCCAGCACACGGGTGCGCTCCAGCACCTGCACCTTATCGCTCTCGCGCACTCGTGCGACGAGCGTGCGCGCGACTTCAGCCCCGGTCTGGTCACCGTACGCGTGGACGATGCGCTTGCGCGAGTGGGCCGCTTCGCGGCCGAGCTGCAGGTCCCCGCCGGGCTCCAGGTCGAACCGGGCGCCTGCAGTCTGCAGCTCCCGAACGCGGGCCGGCCCTTCCTCCACGAGCACAGCCACCGCCTTCGCATCGCACAGCGCTGCGCCGGCAGCCAGCGTGTCCCGCCGGTGCAGTGCCGGAGAGTCCCCCGCTCCCAGCGCCGCAGCGATACCACCTTGCGCATACGCGGTCGCGCTGTCGAACAGCGAGCGCTTGGTGAGCAGCAGAACCTCGCCGCCTTCCGACGCGCGCCACGCAGTGTGCAGGCCGGCAATGCCGCTGCCGATCACCAGAACGCGTGCGCGAATGCGGTCGGAGGCCAAGGGGATGGGGCTGCGGGTTGTTCCTGGGCGGCGGTCCACCCTGCTCAAAACCGCCGCCGTTCGCCTGCACGAATAACTAACAGGCAACAGGCTACGTGTCGCCCGGGAGACAGCGACCTCGACCTTGCCCACCCTGTTCCCGGAAACGATTCTTCGGGTCATGCGCGGGCTTCTCACGACTATCGGGGTGCTGCTGGCGGTGCACGTCGGACTCCTGTTCGCCGGACCGAAATCCGTCGCCGTCCCCTCGGGTGCCGGGCTTGACGTCGGGATCGTGTTCGATGTCGGCGGTCGCGGGGACAAGTCGTTCAACGACGGCGCCTATGCCGGTGCCGACAGCGCCACCCGGCACCTGGCCGCGCACACGCGGTTCATCGAGCCGGGTGAAGGCGCCGACCGCGAGGCAGGGCTGCGCCTGCTCGCCGCCGAGGGGATGGATCTGGTGCTCGGCATCGGTTTCATCTTCACCGACGATCTGCTGCGCCTCGCCAGCGAGTACCCGGACCTGAAGTTCGCCGGTGTGGACTTCGCCGTCGCAACTGACGAACAGGGGAACGTCATCCCTCTGCCGGAGAACCTCGCCGCGCTCAAGTTCCGCGAGGAGGAAGGATCGTTTCTCGTTGGCGCGCTGGCTGCGCTCGCGGGAGGTTCGAAGCGCGTGGGTTTCGTGGGTGGAATGGATATCCCGCTCATCCACAAGTTCGAGGCCGGTTACCGCGCCGGCGTGAGACACGTCTGCCCCGACTGCACGGTGATCGTGCAGTATGCGGGCGTCACCCCTGACGCGTTCAAGAACCCCGGCAAAGGGAAGGAGCTGGCGCTGAGCCAGTATCAGCGGGGAGTGAACGTCATCTATCACGCTTCCGGCGGGACCGGCCAGGGCGTCTTCGAAGCTGCGCGCGCGACAGGCAGGCTGGCGATCGGCGTGGACGCGGATCAATCGGCGGAAGCGCCGGGCCACGTCCTGACATCGATGGTGAAGGGAGTGGATGCGGCGGTGTTCAACGCCATCGAATGGGTGAGGGACGGGACGTTCACCGGCGGCGTGTACTCGTTCGGACTGACGGAAGGCGGCGTCGGCTATGTGTACGACGACACCAACCGGCACCTCATTCCCGACAGCGTTCACGCCCGTGTCGAGCAGCTCAGAGAGGACATCATAGCCGGGCGCATCACAGTGCCCAGCACGCGTTGACCACCCGGCAGAGCGCTTTCACCACAGCGTGAGCGCCCCCGGGGCGGAGCCAGCCACAGCGCCGGGCCCTGACGGCATCCTCGCCGTCCGGATGACCGAAATCGACAAGCGCTTCGGCGCTGTTCAGGCGAACCGTCGCGCGTCGCTCGAAGTGCCACGCGGTGAGATACACGCGCTCGTCGGCGAAAACGGCGCCGGAAAGTCCACCCTGATGCGGATCCTGGGCGGGCTGATGAAGCCCGACGCTGGCACAGTGGAAGTGAGCGGCCGTGACGTCACCGGCTGGAGCACGCAGGCCGCGATTCGGGCCGGGATCGGCGTCGTGCATCAGCATTTCATGCTCGTTCCGCCGCTGACCGTGGCGGAGAACGTGGTGCTCGGCAAGGAGCCGCACCGCGGCCCTGCGTTCGACCGCGCACGGGCACTGCGCGACGTCGCCGACCTCGAGCAACGCACAGGACTGGTGGTTGGCGGCGGCAGGCGCGTGGCCGATCTCTCCGTGGGTGAAGCTCAGCGGGTTGAGATTCTGAAGACGCTGTACCGCGGTGCGGAGATCCTGGTACTCGACGAGCCGACGGCGGTGCTGTCACCGCCCGAGGTGCGTGACCTGTGGAACGTGCTCCGCACCGTTCGCGATCAGGGCGGTACAATCATCCTCATCACCCACCGGCTCGACGAGGTGATGGATCTGTCTGAGGCGATCACCGTGATGCGCGCCGGGGAGACAGTCGCGCGTCTCCGGACGGGCGAGACTAGCGCCGCCGGCATCGCCCACGCGATGGTGGGGCGCGCGGTCGCCCTCACGGAAGCGGTTGGATTCGTACCGGAGGAGCCGACGACTGCCGAGTTCGAGGCCACCGGGAAAGCGGCGCCGACAGTCGAAGCGTCCGCGCCGAGTGGTGCTGCGCTCTCTGTGCGTGATCTCATCGTGCCCGGAGTGCGCGGGACCGACGCGGTGGACGGCGTCAGCCTCGAGATCGCACCCGGAGAGATTCTCGGGATCGCCGGAGTGGAGGGCAACGGCCAGACAGAATTGATCGAGGCGATCGCCGGACTGAGAGCTGTGCGTTCAGGCACGATCTCGATTGGTGGCGCCGACCTGACACATGCGTCTGTGGAACGCCGCCGCGCAGCCGGTCTCGCGCACGTTCCGGAAGACCGCCATCGGCGCGGGCTGATCCTGGACTACTCGGTTGCCGACAACCTCATCCTCGGCTCACAGCGTGAGTTCTCGGGTAGAGCTTCCCTGAACGAGGAGCGGATACAGAGCTACGCCGGTGCGCTCACCCGCGACTTCGATATCCGACCACCTCAGCCGAAGCTCGCCGCGCGGTTGTTTTCGGGCGGGAACCAGCAGAAGGTCGTCATCGCCCGCGAGATGGGTGGCGACTTCACCGTACTGCTGGCATCGCAGCCGACCCGCGGCGTGGACGTGGGCGCGATCGAGTTCATCCACCGGCGGCTGCGCGAGGCGCGCGACGCGGGCAAGTCCATCCTGCTCGTGTCGGCCGAACTGAACGAGGTGCTGGCGCTCGCGGACAGGATTGCGGTGATGTATCGCGGGCGGATCGCCACTGTGCTGCCTGCGCGCCACGCCGACCCGGACCTGATAGGCGAGTACATGATCGGCGCGCGGGAAACGAGCGCCGCATGAGCCCGGCCCGAACAACGCACAGCACGTCGGGCGCCAGGTGAGCACGGAACTGCGTACCCGCCTCGAGGAAGCGCTGCTGCCGCCACTCGTGGCGCTGCTCGTCGCGCTTGTGATCGGCGACCTGCTCATCCTGCTGTTCGGGCAGTCGCCGGGCACCGTATACCGTCTGCTGCTCCAGGGCGCGCTGGGCAACCCCTACGGATTTGCCCAGGTGATCTACAAGACGACCACGCTCACCTTCGCAGGGCTTGCAGTTGCGTTCGCGCTGCGAGCCGGTCTGTTCAACATCGGCGGCGAGAGCCAGATAGCCGCTGGTGCGTTCGGCGCGGCAGTGGCGGGGCTGATGCTTGCACCCGGAACACCGTGGGTTATCGCAGTCCCGCTGTGCATGGCTGCGGCGGCGATGTTCGGCGGCGCGGTGGGCTGGGTACCCGGTGTGCTGCGCACGAAGTTCGGCGCGCACGAAGTGATCGTGACGATCATGCTCAACTTCGTCGTCCTCGCGCTGCTCAACTGGATAGTCACCAGCCGGCTGCACGTGGCGGAGACGGTGCACACCCCGGAAATCAACGCTGGTGCGGTTGCTCCGCTGAGCAGGTTCATCCCGGCATTTCACGGGTCGGCAGCCAACCTCACGGTGCTCTTCGCGCTCGCGGCTGCCGTGTGGATGTGGTGGTACCTGTTCCGCACGCGACGTGGTTACGACCTGCGCGCAGTGGGGTTGCAGCCCGATGCAGCCGAATACGGCGGTATCAACGTCGGCGGCGTCTGGATCCGCGCGATGACGATCTCCGGGATGATCGCGGGGCTCGGCGGCACCAACTTCGTGCTCGGCTACAAGCTGTACTACGAGGAAGGGTTCGTTGGTGGGGCCGGCTTCCTCGGCATCGCCATCGCGCTGGTCGGCCGCAACCATCCGTTGGGCGTCGTCATAGCGGCGTTTTTCTTCGCGGTGCTGTCGCAGGGCGGGCTCGCCATCCACGCTTACGTCCCCAAGCAGATGGTGGAGGTGCTGCAGGGCGCCGTGATCCTCGCGGTGGCGATCTCGGTGCCCGCCGTGCGCGCGGCGCTGATCAGCTCGCGCAGGATTCCAGCCTCGTGAACCCGTTTCAGTTCATCGGCCAGACGCTGCGGATAGCGGTGCCGTACCTGTTCGCGGCGCAGGGCGGCGTGCTCGCGGAGCGCGCCGGCATCATAAGTCTGACGCTCGAGGGATTCATGCTGGGCGGCGCGTTCACCGGCGCGCTCGGCAGCTACTACACGGGCAGCGCGTGGCTCGGGCTGGCGCTGGGTATGGCTGGCGGCCTCGCCTTCGGCGCACTGCACGCCGTCGCGACCGTTCGCTTCCAGGCCAACCATGTCGTGGCGGGAATAGCGATCAACCTGTTCGCTATCGGCATCACGCGCGTGATTCTGAAACTGCTGTTCGACAGCTCCTCCAACTCGCCGCGCGTGGAAGGGTTCGGCACGGGACTGCAGGCCTTCTCCAGCCCGATGGTCTGGATGGGGCTGCTCGTCACTCCGGCGGTCGCGTGGATGCTGTACAGGACGACGTTCGGCTTGCGCGTAAGGGCAGTGGGTGAGCACCCCGAGGCTGCGGAGAGCGTAGGCATACGCGTGAGCCTCGTGCGCTACGCGGCGGTCGGAATGTCGGGTATACTCGCCGGCCTCGGAGGTGTGTATCTCGCGCTCGACCAGCATCAGTTCACCGACGGGATGACGGCGGGACGCGGCTTCATCGCGCTCGCGGCGGTCATCTTCGGCCGCTGGGATCCGTGGCGCGCAGCCGGCGCCTGTCTGCTGTTCGCGGCGGCGGAAACGCTGCAGATACAACTGCAGTCGGCGGGTTTCATACCTGCGCAGTTCGTCTCGATGATCCCGTATCTGCTCACGATCATCGCCCTGGCCGGAGTGGTCGGGCGCTCACGGCCGCCGGCGGCGCTGGGTCGCGTACAGGAATGACACAGGCAGGCGGGCGCTTTTCCGGCCCGCGTCTCGCGTCGATCACGCGTGGCAAGCTGTTCGTCCTCATCATCACGAACTTCGTGGACATGGTGGGACTCCTCATGGTGCTCCCACTGCTGCCGTACTACGCGGTGGAGCTCGGCGCCGGCGGACTGGGGATAGCCGTACTCGTCTCGTCGTTCACCGGGGCGCAGCTGCTGAGCGCACCGCTGTGGGGACGGTTCTCCGATCACTACGGTCGGAAGCCGGCCATCATCGTCAGCCTGACAGCGGCGCTCATCGCCTACGTGGTGTTCGCGTATGCCACGTCGTTCTGGCTGCTGCTGGCCTCGCGGGTCGTGCAGGGTGCGGGAGGCGGAACTGTCGGCGTGATCCAGGCGTATGTCGCCGACGCCGTGGAGCCGAAGCAGCGCGCGCGGGCGCTCGGCTGGTTGTCGGCTGCGACGAACGTCGGAGTCGCGCTCGGACCGCCGCTGGGATCTCTCGCGCTGCTCCTGGGCCGTCCCGGGCCGGGGCTCGTCGCCGCCGGACTGTGCTTCGTGAACATTCTCTCCGCCTGGCGATTTCTGCCCGAGTCGCGTGACATGACACAGGTATCGGTGCGGAGGCCGAGAGCGTCACGGGACGCACTGCTCGGAGTGGTCCGGCATCCGGGGAAGCCCGCCCCGCGCCTGATCCTGATCTACGCCATCGGGATGGGCGCCTTTTCCGGAATGACGGCGATCCTCGCGCTGTTCCTGCTGCACAAGTTCGGCGTCGGAGCGCAGCAGATCTGGATCGTGTTCACCTACATGGGCGTGATCTCCGTGATCACGCGCGCAGGATTCCTCGGCTGGATGGTGGATCGCTTCGGTGAGATCAGGCTGTCGCGCACAGGGCTGATGCTGCTCACCGCGGGCCTCATACTCGTACCGCTGGCGCCAAACTACTGGCTGCTCGCCCTTGCGATCGCGCTCGTGCCGGTGGGTACCGCGTTCACGTTCCCGTGCGTGACGGCGCTGCTGTCACACATCATCCCGAGCAGAGAGCGGGGGCTGTACATGGGGGTGCAGCAGACGTTCGGGGGCATCGCCCGCGTAGCGATCCCGTTGTGGGCCGGGTTCACCTACGATCACTTCGGCAGGAACTTCCCGTTCATCACGTCCGCTGCGCTCGTCGCCGGAGCGCTGTACCTGCAGAAGGGAATCCGGCGGCAGCCGGAGGCGGGTGCAGCACCGCCGGCCGGAGTACCGAGTGAAGGCGAGGTTACCTAGCGCTCAATGCGCCAGCGGCTGCGGTGGAGGCAGCGTTGCGAGCCGTTCAGACATGGTTCTGAGCACTTCCTGCAGCATGGCCGCCTGCTGAACCACCACGAGCTCGGCGATCCCCACGAACCCCTGGGCCGCGCGCACCGCCGAAGTCCGGAGTTCCGGATCGTTCACGATCCTCCGGCCCACGCGATCGAGGGAGGCAGCAAGCTCGTCGAGCGTCCTCTGCAACTCCGGCGTGATCTCGATTCTGAGAGAGTCGCTGGAATTCCGCGCCTGAACAGTTGCTGAGGTAGAGGGCGTGACAGTCGGATCCGCGGCGGGAGCAGGCTGCTGCTGAGCAGCGGCTGCCGGCGCAGCGAGCAGAAGCGCGACAAGAAGGGACGGAATGACGTACCGCATCGGCTGAGACCTCGAGAGGGGGCGAATGGCTGACTCCTGGTTAGTACCCCGCTCCGCCGCACTGGTTTACGGTTCCGATGGGGAAAAACGGCCCGGGCAGCGCGCCCGGGCCGTTCTCTGCTGCCGGCCAGCGGCCGACGCCGCTCTAGAAGGTGTACTGCAGGCGGGTCATGATCAGACGCCCGACTTCGGGCACGCCAATGAAGGAGTTCTTGCGGTTGTCCAGGATGTTGGTGCCGGAGAGCGAGATCATCGCACCCTGGCCGACCAGCGGCAGCCTGTATGAGACGCTCGCGTCCAGGAACGCATTCACCGGCACATCGCCGACATACACGCCCGAGTTCACCGGGAAGGCATTCACGTACCGGCCACGCAGCTCCGCCGCCCAGCCGCTCAGGTCGTTGCGGTAGCGGGTGGTGAGCGAGCCCTTGTGGTTGGCCGAATTCAGTCGCAATACGTCCACTCCGGACTGCACTTCGGGGAATGTCGTCTTGCTGATGTAGGAATAAGTACCGATCAGCGACCACGCCGGGTTCAGCGAGACGTCGATTGCGAGATCACTTCCCCAGAGGTTGATCGACTGCTCGATGTTTCGATAGGTAAAGACGAGGTCCGTGCGATTGGTGAGCGCTGCGTCAGGATCCACACTTGGCTGGTCTGGTACGACGGTACCGACAGGAACCCGAGCGAGATCCGTCGTGAAGCCAACTGTGAGCGGCTCCACCGCTGCACCCGGAACGCGACCCTGTTGCGCTTCTGCGGTGAGGATCCCCGCGATGTAGGCGCCCAGGGTTGTTGGATCCATGAACGCGTTGGGGCTGACGTTCACGGCGGGCGTGATGAAATTCTCCCGCTTCTGCGTCCAGACGTCCACAGCAAGCCGCAGCTTGTCGCCGATGATTCCCTTGTAGCCGAGCTCGAGGACGTTGTTGAAGGAAGCCTTGAGTGGCTCCACCTCCATCAGCTCACCCGGTGCCACGGTTAAGGCGAACGGCCCGGCGTCAGTATCCACGCCGCTCGGGTTGAATAGCCGCAGCACGGTGCCAACCCCCGTCGGTGGGGCGGCGCCCAGCAGCGCCCCGAACACCGTTCCGACATTCTCCGGCGCCACACCCGCGGCCAGCAGCGCAGTGACGAAGGCGGTCTGGTTACCTGCGACCAACGTGCGGTACAGCAGGCCGGCGTCTGCGTCGATTCGCGTGTTCGGCGCAAACGTGAGTGGACCCGCTGGATTGGGGCCGAGCACGGGAAACGGGGAGCGCATGTACAGTCCGCCCGCACCGGTTGCTGAGCTTCTGTCATAGACGAACCCGCTGGCAGGCACGCCCAGAGCGCGGATGTCGTATGGCACTGTCGGGCGCAGCGTCCCGGCCGGCAGATCGAGGAAGAAAGAGAAGTTTGCCGGCGTCGAGAACGCGCGGTTGTATGTCAGCCGGAGGTTCTGCAGCTCCGTTATTTTGTACACGATAGCTGCGCGCGGCGACCAGAAGTTGTCGTCCATCTCGCTATGCGTATCGAACCGCAGCGCCGCCACGAAGTCGAACTTCGGTGAAAGATGCGTAACCGAGTGCACGTAGCCGCCGACTTCGGTCACGTCATCGATGTCCTCGTTCCGGCCGTTGATCGTGCCGCCGGTACGCGGATCGGTTCCGATGTAATCGGCCCCGACGATGAACTCCTGACGCTGGCCGAAATCGATTCCCTGCTGTATCTGCGCGGAGAATACGCGCGATTTGTCCACGATCGGCGTGCCGGTGCGCAGTAGATACGTGCCCCGGGTGTCCAGGCTGTCCTCGTTGCCGGCGTCGCTCGTGTTGTAGAAGATCTGCGCGAACGTCCTGTTCCACGTGAGACGGCTCTGCATCGTCTGATACGTCCAGTCGCGGGCCTGCGCCGCGCCGTTCGCGCCGGTGATCTCGATGTAGCTGCCCGCGTGAGTAATGCCGTACGTATTGATCCACTCCATTCCCGCGCGCGGCCGGAGATCAATCCGGAACTCGCCCGACTCCTTCTCGATGTCGAAGTCGCGCGCATTCGGAACAGGTACGCGCACCCCGACACCGTCCACGATCTCGCCCGTGGGACGCATGATCGTTTCCGGCTCCGATGGGTCGTTGTACTGCCAGTCGCGACCCCGGAGGATCTCACCGGATAGCTTCACGCCTACCCGCTCCCCGAGCAGCGCTGCGTACCGGCCGGAGCCACGCAGAACGCTTCGCTCTCCACCGTCGATCGTCAGGGTCCCACCCTGCGATGTGAATGGCGACTTCGTGACGATGTGCATCACGCCCGAGGAGCTGTTCGGCCCGTACAGCGCCGCCGCCGGACCG
>CAZOAT010000029.1:0-13023 GCA_964577965.1 uncultured Gemmatimonadaceae bacterium
CGATCGCGCGGCGGGACCTGCCGGCGATCCAGGGCTCGGTGCTTTTCCTCAGCACAGTCTTCGTCCTGGTGAACCTGATTACCGATCTGGCGTATGCGAAAGCTGATCCACGCGTCGCCTTCAAGACATCGAATTAGCGACTAGCCAGCCGCGTGGTCGAATATCGCCATGTCGGAGCTGTGCCCCGGATCCACCTTCTTCGCTGGATATAGCCAGTGGACCGCCTGGTTCACCGCGGTCGCGGCTTCGCCGAAGCCAGTGGCGATCAGCTTGAGCTTCCCGTCGTAGGTCGTGATGTCGCCCGCGGCCCAGACGCCTGTGCGCCCGGTCTCCATGCGGCTGTTCACGAGGACGTCGCGACCCTCGAGTGTGAGTCCCCACTCCCGGATCGCGCCAAGCTCGCTGTGAAAGCCAAGCATCGGGAGGATGGCATCCGATTCGATCTCGCGAGTGCTCTTCTGCTTGATGTCGCGCACCAAAATTCCGCTGAGCCGTCCGTCGGTCTCGAGAATGTCACACAGCTCATGAAACGGAAGGATCGTCGTGCGGCCGCCCGGCGCAGCGTCCGCGTGCACGTCGGCGACCGTCGCGGCATGCGCCCGGTACCGGTCGCTGCGGTGCACCAGCGTGATGGCAGTCGCATGATCGCGCAGCTGCTGAGCCCAGTCGAACGCTGAGTCACCGCCGCCGATCACGACGACCTTCTGGCCGGCAAAAACGGCTGGATCCATGACCCGGTCGTAAATCCCCCGACCGTACCACGGGTCGGCCACGGCCTGAGGGAGACGACGCGGCGTAAACGCTCCGATGCCGCCGGCGATTACAACCGCGCGCGTGGGAAAACGATCCGTGCTGGTGACCAGTGTGAACAGGCCCTCTTGTTCCTCCAGGCCGACCACGTGCTGGTCGAGGTGCCACTCCGCACCGAACTGTCCGGCCTGGTGGGCCAGCTCCCGGGTGAGGTCCTTGGCGAGTACGCGGGAGTACCCGCCGACATCGAAGATGTATTTCTCGGGATACAGAGCTGCGAGCTGGCCGCCAAGCTGCGGCAGCGCGTCCACAACCTGAGCGCTGACCCCCCGCATTCCGGCATAGAACAGCGCGAACAGCCCTGTGGGCCCCGCGCCGATGATCGTAATGTCAACCTGAGGGCGATCCATAGCCCATCAACTGTAATCCGCCATCAGGCCGGCAGCACGGGGTGCGGGTAGATTGACCGAGCATGAAGATCTACACTCGCTCCGGCGACAGCGGCGACACCGGTCTCTTCGGCGGCGGCCGCGTGCCCAAAGATCATCCGCGCGTAGCCGCCTACGGCGACGTGGATGAGCTCAACGCCGCTATCGGGGTCGCTCGCGCGGCAGGTCCGCTCCAGCGGGTCGATGAGGTGCTCGTCCCGGTCCAGCGTGACCTGTTCGCAATTGGATCGCTGCTCGCGACCCCGGACCGCGAGAAGATGGCTCAGCACCTCGAGAAGGCTCAGATCACCGAAGCCCGGATCGCCGAGCTGGAGCGGTCTATTGACGAATCCGAGCGGGGGCTCGAACCGCTGCGGGCCTTCATCCTCCCCGGCGGGACGCCAAAGGCGGCCGCACTTCATGTCGCCCGCACTGTGTGCAGGCGGGCTGAGCGGTCGGTCGTGGGCCTTGGCCGCGATGAGGACTTGCCGGAGATAGTCGTCGTCTACCTGAACCGGCTTTCCGACCTTCTCTTTACGCTCGCGCGTGTAGCCAACCGGGAGATCGGCGCGGCCGAAGTCACCTGGTGACCGTGCGCCGGGAGGCTTGAGGGCGCACAGGAGGCCAGAACGGTCTAAAGGCTGGTGCGGAGTGCGGTTGATCCCCATATCCCACGACCCATGACTCACTCGCCTCAGATGCTGGACGGGCTCGGACACCCCGTGGTCGTTGGCGAGGGGTTGCTTGACCGCCTGGGAGAGCTGTTCCTCGAGTGGGCGCCCGCGCACCGATACGCGGTGATCACCGACTCGAACGTCAGCCGGCTGTACGCCGACAGGGTCGCGGCCAGCTTTGACAGAGCGCGTACCGAGGCAGACGTCTTCACCTTCCCTGCGGGCGAGCCTCATAAGACCCGGGAGACCTGGGCAACGCTGACGGACGAGCTCCTGACCACGGGTTTCGGCCGGGACTCTTCGATCGTCGCATTGGGTGGTGGGGTCGTGGGTGATCTCGCCGGCTTTGTGGCGGCCACCTACATGCGCGGCGTTCCTGTGCTCCAGGTCCCGACCACACTCGTGGCGATGGTGGATTCCGCGATTGGCGGGAAGACGGGTGTGGACGTCCCTGCCGGGAAGAACCTGGTGGGTGCATTCCATACCCCAGCGGGAGTGGTTGCAGACCCGCAAGTCCTTTCTACACTACCACTTAGGGAGTTTCAGGCTGGTTTGGCAGAGGTTTTGAAGCATGGTGCGATCGCCGATGAGTCCTATTTTGTCGAGGTCGCTGGAGCGCTACCGGAGCTTCTGAGCGTTGACCACGGGGGACCAGCGAAGCTGCAGCAGATCATCGCCCGCAGCATCGCCATGAAGATCAATATCGTAGGAGCCGACATAGGTGAAGCCGGAGCCCGCAAGGTGCTGAACTTCGGCCACACAGTGGGGCATGCGATCGAGGCTGCGAGCGGATTCTCACTCCTCCACGGCGAAGCGATCGCGATCGGGATGGTGGTGGAAGCGGCCGCCGCGGAACGGCAGGGAATTGCTGAAAGCGGCACTGCCGACCGGATCCGGAGCGCGCTCAGCGCAGCCGGTCTGCCGGTGGAACTGCCCGAGGAAATAACGGCGGCGGTGGTCATGGAGGCCGCCGCGACGGACAAGAAGAAACGGGGCGGGGTGCTCGAGTACTCGGTTCCACGCCGTCTGGGCGAGATGGCTCGTGAAGGGAACGAATGGACAGTGCGTCTATCGGAGGATGTATTGCTCGAGGTGCTGCGATGAACACACGACGAACTCCCGCTCCCGATGGTCCGGAGCGGGGTCGGCTCGCCGTCGCCCGCACGGGCGTCGCCGCTCTCGCCGCGATAGGCCTGCTCACAGGAGGGATCGTGCAGACCCCTCTCACGCGCTCAGAGCTGCGTCATGAGCCCGTTGTCGTCATCGGCGAGCCCGTGCACCAGCCGGTCGTGGTTCGCGCACAAAGACCGCTTCCCCGCCTCATCCACCCGGCGGAACGCGTTGTACAACGCGCGGCAGCCGGCGAGGTTGTTCGCGTGTCCCTCACCCAGTACTGCCTGCGCGGGGAGACGCGCCGCGGACGCTGGGTGCGGCCCGGGATCGTCGCTGCCGACCCCAGGGTCTTCCCTCTCGCCAGACATGTCGAAGTCTTCCTCGGTGGCCACTACCTGGGGCGGTTCCTCGTGGACGACACTGGAAAGAACGTGCTCGGAAATACCCTCGATATCTGGACGCCGAATTGCAGAGAAGCCCGTCGGTTCGGCCGGCAGTGGGGGCACGCCGTCCTGGTGGCAAGGGACGCCAAGTAGCGGCGAGTCGCAGCGCCGATGTTCGGACCGCGTCAACTGAGGCGGAGCCACTTCTTACTGCAGAGGGAATCGATGTCTTCGTTCTCCACCTACATGGTCGGTTTTGTAGTCCTGATCCTGGGCCTGGCGCTGGCTGCCTACCTTCTTAACGCGCCCGCTGTCTGGATCGTCGTCGGTGTCGTGATCTTCATCGGAATAGCCATCCTCATGGCCACGACGCGCACGAAGCAGAAGGATCCACAGGCACCGCCGGACGCCCCGTAAGGATCAGAGTTGGACAGCGACTCGCCATCCGGTCGAATCAGTTCAGTCCGACAATCCACAATCCTCGCAGCCGCGCGAGTGAGTGGAGGTTTTGCACTTTTGCGGCCCTTTTATGCACAAAGATTGTGCAAAACCCCTATGAGAATGTGCATAAACGGAATTGCGCTGCGCGCATTCGATTACAGTCGAAATTCTCTGTTGACCGACTGAAAACGCGCCCGTATGCTGGCGGCGCTTCACGAGATAGTTGCAAGCGCCGCGCTTCGTTTCCCGCCAGTTCTTCGTCCGCGCGCGCTCCCCGTCCACCGATGAGGAGTGTTATGCAGCAGGCCGCCGAGAGCCGTTCGAAGGCATTCTTTCGCAACTCGCCCTCCACAGCTTTCGACCAGTATCTGCAGGACATCCAGAAGCTGCCCCTGATCAAGGACGTTGAAGAAGAACGGCGACTCGCCAGACTGGCGCAGAAGGGAGACGAAGAGGCCGCAGAGCGGCTCGTCACGGCGAATCTCAGGTTTGTCATCTCCTACGTGAAGAAATACCAGGGCCACGGGCTCGACCTCAGCGAGCTGGTCGCCATCGGTAACGAAGGGTTGCTGAAGGCGGTTCGCAAGTTCGATCCCGACCAGGGCGTGAAATTCATCTCCTACGCCGTATGGTGGGTGCGCCAGGCGGTGCTGAAGGCGCTCGCCGAGCAGACCCGTTCCGTCCGCATCCCGCTCAATCAGAACTCGCAGCTGATCAAGCTGGCACGCGCCGAGACGGTGCTGGCGCAGGTTCTCAAGCGCGATCCGACAGACAACGAGCTCGGTCGGATGCTCGATGAGACCGCAGACGACGTGCGGTCCGCACGGCAGATGTCGGCCACGGAACTGTCGCTCGACGCCCCCATCGACCGCAGCGACCGCGAGGCCTCGACGCTTGGCGAGCGGTTTGCCGGTGTCGAAGGTGGGGAGATCGAGGATCGGACCGAGTTCAACATGATGCGCGAGTACATCGACGCCGCGTTCAGGCGCTATCTCACGCCCCGCGAGCGCAAGATCCTGTATCTGTACTACGGACTGGAGGAAGGCACCGAAGCGATGACGCTGGAACGCATCGGTGAGCTGATGGGAGTGACGCGTGAGCGGATCCGACAAATCCGGGAGCGCGCGTTCGAGAAGCTGCGCCAGTCGCCCGACGGCTCCGCGCTGGCTGGGTTCTGGACCACGGCCTAATCCGGCAGCGGTTTGAGAGCGGGGGCGTTGGCGAAAGCTGACGCCCCCGTTTCTATTCAGTGAGATGTCTTCGTCCGACCCGGTGCGCGCGAGCGCCACCTCGCCCGCATTTGAGCGGCGCATCATTGCTTTCGTGAATCCATTTTCGCCGAGGGGCGCCGACGCGCGTGCAGCGCTCGTTCAGGCGGGTGTGTTCGAGGTGGTGGATCTCGCCCCGAGAACGCTGCGACCCCAGATCGAGTCGGCACTCGCAACGGGCGCCGGACGGGTGCTGGTCGCAGGCGGTGACGGAACGCTGGGTACAGCTGCGGCCGCTCTTCTCGGGACCGATACCGAGCTCGCTGTTCTCCCGGCCGGCACACTCAACCACTTCGCGAAGGATCACGCGATTCCAGAGGATACCTCTGAGGCTATCGGGACTGCACTGCGCGACGACAGTACACCCGTCGATATCGGAGTGGTCAGCAGGCACGCTTTTCTGAACACTGCATCGGTCGGGATGTACGTCCGCTACGTGCGAACGCGCGAGCGACTCGAGAAATACGTCGGTTACAGGATGGCCAGCGCCGCCGCTCTGGTGGCTACGTTCCTTCGCCCTCGCCAGATATCGGTGGAGCTGCAGGTTGAAGGCGCAACGCGGCACTACCGCACGCCACTGCTGTTCGTGGGCGTCGGCGAGCGCGAGCTCAAGGCACCGGAATTCGGCGGCCGCATCCAGGGAGGCCGGCGCGGACTGCACGTGATGATTCTTCGTGGGCGCCGCCCCGCCCGCCTCCTCACGACCGCACTGGCAGCAGCGGCTCGTGGAGTGGCTCACGCTTCCGCGTCGCCTGACCTCGACACCTTTATCGTCGACTCGTGCACCGTAGGGGTGTGGGGTCGGAGGTCGCTGACGATTGGCCTGGACGGAGAGCTGATACGCGTTGCGGCGCCACTCGAGTTCCGCATCGCAAGGGACGCGCTGCGTGTGGTCGGCGCGCGTCCGCCGGCTGAAGCAATCGACGGGAGCCCACCGTGAGCGCGCAGGTAACTCCCGCTATCCCTGGCGGAGTGCCGGCCGCGCTCCCGGGCGCACTCGCGGCTATTGTCGGGGCGAGGCACGTGCTCACGAAGAAGACCGAGCTGCTCGTTTACACCTCCGACGGGCTTCCAGGCTACAGGAAGATGCCACTGCTCGCGGTCTTTCCCGGAACACGTGACGAGACTGTAGCCGTGGTGCGGGCGCTGTACGAGCACGACACGCCCTTCGTTCCGCGCGGTGCAGGCACTGGACTCTCGGGCGGTGCACTCGCGGACGGGACAGTGCTCGTCGGACTGCAGCGGTTGAAGCGAATACTCGAGATCGATCCGAAGAACCGCCGCGCCACCGTCGAGCCCGGGGTGGTCAATCTTCACCTGAATCGCGCGGCACAGCAGCACGGACTCCTTTACGCGCCCGACCCTTCGAGCGAGGCAGCCTGTACGATCGGCGGTAACGTCGCCGAGAATGCCGGTGGTCCGCACTGTCTCAAGTACGGCGTCACGCTGAACCACATAGCGGCGATAACCGCGGTTCTTCCCGACGGTGAGATCATACACCTTGGGGCGGAACATGGTGAGCGCGACGGCTATGACCTGCTCGGAGCGTTCGTCGGGTCGGAAGGATGCTTCGGCGTCGCCCTCGACGTGACGGTGCGCCTGACACGACGCCCGCAGGTGATCCGGACCCTCCTCGCCGATTTCATGTCACTCGATGCCGGCGCGCAGGCCGTGTCGGCAATTGTCGCGTCGGGGATCGTGCCCGCTGCGCTTGAGTTCATGGATGGTCCGCTCACCAGGGTAGTGGAATCTTCGGTGTATGCCGCCGGCTATCCGGCGGATGCGGAGGCGATACTCCTTATCGAGCTCGACGGCCTCGAGGCCGGGATCGACGAGGACGTGGACCGGGTTCGCGCGCTGTGCATTGACGCGGGCGCCCGCAACGTCAGAGTCGCGCGGGACGAGACTGAGCGACTGCGATTGTGGCAGGGCCGGAAAAAGGCGTTCGGCGCGATGGGTCGCCTGGCACCGCACCTCGTCGTGCAGGACGCAGTGATCCCACGCACAAGGCTGCCGGAGATTCTCGCCCGGATTCACGCGATCGCAAGCGAGCACAACGTGCTCGTATGCAACGTGTTTCATGCAGGCGACGGCAACCTCCACCCGAACATTCCGTACAACGCGGATGACCCGGGCGAGCGCGAGCGGGTGCATGTCGCGATGGGTGAGATCATGCGCGCCTGCATTGCCGTGGGAGGAACGCTCACCGGCGAGCATGGGATCGGCCTCGACAAGCTGGACTACATGCCCCTGATCTTTTCCGATGACACAATGGCTGCCATGTGCACGCTGCGGGAGGTGTTCGACCCGGGACGTCGCGCCAACCCGGGCAAGGTCGTGCCGGTGCATGCGTGTCGCGAGTGGAGCGGTCTGCCCGCGGTCAGGCGGGCGCAGGTACCGGCCGACGACAACGGCGTGGTGACGTCGTGAGTTTCGTTACCGGACTGGAGCAGTCAGCGGCTCCTGTGCGGGACATTGTCCGATCCGCTCTGGAGAACGGCACCCCGCTCCGGATCGTGGGAGCGCGAAGCTGGCTGACCGCCGGGCGGCCCGTCGTCGCAGGTGAGGAGCTCTCATCAGGACCGGGGGAGATCGTCGAGTACGTCCCCGGCGATCTTACGATCACCGTACGGGCCGGCACTCCCCTGCAGGATATCACGCGCACCACGGCCGCTCACAACCAATGGCTGCCGCTCGATCCGTTTGGCTCACCCGACATGACGATTGGCGCGACTGTCGCTACCTCCTCGGCCGGGCCGCTGGCTCACGCGTTTGGCACGCCGCGCGACCAGGTCATCGGCCTCGGCTTCGTCACGGGCAAGGGTGACTACGTCCGAAGCGGCGGCCGTGTGGTGAAGAACGTCGCTGGTTTCGACCTCACGCGGCTCGTCATCGGATCGTGGGGTACGCTCGGAGTCGTGACCGACGTGACGCTCAGGCTCCGCGCGCGGCCGGAGACTGATGCCACGATCGCACTAGTCCTGTCGGACGACAGCGTCAGGTTCCGCGAGACGCTTGGCGCGGTCGCCGAAGCGCACGTCGCGCCATTCGCGATGGAGCTCGTGAATCCGGTCGCAGCGCGTGCGATCGGGGTGGACGGCGACACACTCCTGCTCGCACGGCTCGGTGGCAACGGGGCGGCAGTGGCTGCACAGCGCGACGCGTTCGGCCGCTTCGGAGAGATTCGCGACGTCGACCCGACCGTGTGGGACATGCTTCGTCGGGCGGAACCACCGGAATCGGCTTCGGTGCGATTCAGCGGTCCGCTGATCGCGTTCGACGGAATCTGGCGGCGGCTGCAGCGGGAGCTCGAGGGCGCCGGCGCATTCATCCACGGCACCCCCGGGCGCGGAATCGTTCGCTGTGTCGTGCCGGCTGCGTCTGCCGGAGTACTGCCACAGCTGGCCAGCCAGGAAGGTGCGCCCACCGCGATATTCGAGCGCCTACCCGAAGACGTATGGGCCGAAGCAGGCTCGGCACCGCTGAACGACGGAGTGTCGCGGCGTGTACGCGACGCATTCGACCCCGCGATGCTGCTGAATCCGGGTATACTCGGGCAGCTGCCATCATGACCGCCGCACCGCATTCGCCTCTCGGGACATCGCCCAACCGGGCGGACGACGAGCCTGCACTGCACGCGCCGCCCGCCGGCTGCGCGTTGCCCGACTCTCCTCTTGCCGGCGAGATCCCCGGGCTTAATGCATGCGTACACTGCGGATTCTGTCTGCAGGCATGCCCCACCTACCACGCCTGGGACGACGAGAACGACAGCCCGCGCGGGCGGATCGTGCTGATGCGCTCACTGCTCGAAGGCACGACCACGGTGCACGACCAGTCCGTGCGGCTGCACATCGACAGATGCCTCGGCTGCCGCGCATGTGAGACTGCGTGCCCGTCCGGCGTCCCGTATGGACACCTGCTGGAGGCGACGCGCGCGACGCTCAGTGAGGCGTGGCCCGCGCCGCTCTTCGCCCGCTGGATCCTGTGGGCCTTCGAGCGACCCATGCTGCTGCGATTTTCCATGGGCGCGTCCCGACTGCTCGCCGCAACACCAATCCCGCTGCTGCTCTCGCGGCTGCCGGGAAGATTCGGGTTCGCTATGGCGATGCTCGCCGCCTCAGGCTCGCGGATCGAGCGGCGCGCGTACACTCCGGAAGACCGCGGTGGACGTGGCACATTTGCGCTGCTTCGTGGGTGCGTCATGGAAGGCCTGTTCGGCGAGACGAACCGCGCCACCGAGCGAACACTCATGCACAACGGCTACTCAGGGCGGAGCGCACCAGGTCAGCGGTGCTGCGGCGCGCTGCACGCGCACTCCGGCGACCTGTACGGCGCGAGAGAGCTCGCCAAACGAAACATTGTCGCATTCGAGAAGTCGGGGGCAGACTACGTCGTGGTCAACGCAGCCGGCTGCGGCGCGATGATGAAGGAGTACGACCATCTTCTGAAGGACGATGCCGACTGGCACGAGCGCGCTGCAGCCGTCGCGGCGCGGGTGCGCGATGTGAGCGAACTCCTCGCGGCCGCAGGCCCTGCCCCCGGATCGCCGCTGCCGCTCCGCGTGACCTACTCGCCGCCATGCCACCTGCGACACGGACAACGGATAATCGACGCACCTCTCGTCATGCTCGCCGCAATTCCCGGGCTGAAGATCGAGTCGCTGAAGGAATCCGATCAGTGCTGTGGCAGCGCGGGGATCTACAACCTCATCGAGCCGGAGACGTCCAACCGGGTGCTCGAAGCGAAGCTCGACAACGTGGACGACACCGGCGCGGCGTGGGTCGTCACCGGGAATCCCGGCTGTCACATGCAGATCGGAGCCGGACTCATTCAGGACGGAAGCTCCACACGCGTGGTGCACCCGGTCGATCTGCTGGACGCCTCCTACTCGGCCGGCCGTGACTGATCCGCCATTGAGCGACCCTGTTCGGCCGGTAGCGAGCGAAGAAGCAGCGCTCCTCCATTCCGCGGTCGTGATCGAGCGCAGCGACCGCCGTCGATGGAGGATCAGTGGGCCGAAGACACTGGACGTGCTCAACGGACTCGTCACAAACGACGTGTCGAAGGTCAGTGCCGGCAGTGGCTGCTACGCCGGCGCACTGACTCCAAAGGGAAAGGTGATCGCGGACCTCCGGATCTTTGCCCGCAAGGAGGACTACATCGTCGAGACGTCGGCGGCGGGGGGGGCCGGGTGGGCGGAGGTGCTCAAGAAGTACGTCAATCCCCGCCTCGCGAAGTACGAAGAGATCACAGGCGAGACGGCCGACATCGCGGTCGCCGGTGTGAACGCTGCGGCCGCCGTCGCAGCCGTTTTCAACCTCGACCCAGCAGCGCTGCAAGCTCTCGCGCATCATGCGCATGCAGAGCTGCCGCTCGCCGGCAGCCTGCAACTCGCTGTACGCACTCCTGAGACAGGAGGCGCAGCCTACGACCTGCTGCTCTCGAGCCAGGAGCGCGCCAGGGCCTTCGGGCTGCTGACGGAGGCGGGAACGGTGCCGGCTTCACTGGCGACGTGGGAAGTGCGGCGGATCGCAGCCGGCTGGCCCATGTGGGGCAGAGACATGGACGAGAGCACGCTGGCGCAGGAAGCGAATCTCGACGCGTTCGCCGCGATCTCCTACGACAAGGGCTGCTATACCGGGCAGGAAACTGTGGCGCGCGTGCACTTCCGCGGCCACGTGAACCGTTACCTGCGGCGCGCGCGGTATGCGGCGGATACACCGATTCCCTCCGGCGCCGAACTGCTCGATTCCACCGGGAAATCAGTCGGCGATCTGCGCAGCTCGGCAATCTCGACGCTGGATGGCGGCGTGGGGATCGCAATGGTGCGGCGTGAGGTTGTCGCTCCGGCAGAGCTCGTGGCACGGTGGAACGGCTCGTCTGCGAAGCTGGCGCTACCTGGGAACGCTGTCGTGCAGGGAGGAGATCTGCTCGAGGGGCCGTCTTGACGGCGAGGGGCGTGGCCCCGACGAGAAAGGCGCGACAGTTCGTCGCGCCTTTCTCGAAACCAGTTCGTTATGGCGTCGCGGGCGGCGGCATCATCATGGTGTCGCCCATCATGGTAGTATCCATCATCATGCCGGTATCCATCGGCATTGGCGCGGGAGCCATCATGGGGGCGGCGGTATCGATCGGTGCTTCCTCTCTCGCGGTACAACCTGCGACAAAGAGCACGGCGACGACGACAGCAAGGCGCTTCATGTTAGAAATCTCCTCCGGAGTTAAATAACAGAAAGCCGGCTCCGTGCATGCAGTCGCAGTGCGCGGTACAGGCGCGGCGGGAATCTAGAAGCAGTCAAAGTCAAGTCAAGGATGCTGCAGAATGTGCACGCGTCAGAGACTGTCCTCAAACCGGTTGTTCGCTCTCCCGCGACAGGCTACAAATAGTGATGCGCTGCGAGGAACGGTCAAACGACCGACCGGGTCACACGCTGGCTAGCTGAGTTAACCGGGCCACGCGCCCGCAGATCCGGAGTCGTACTGGTGTTACCGGAAACATTTGGTGCCCTGAAGCGCTCGCCGCTTGGCGAGTTGCACAGAATGCGTCGGACGGTGAAAGACGAGCTCCGCCGGAATCTCCTGCGGAAGCACGCGGCAGGCGATCCGCTGTTTCCCGGCGTCATCGGCTACGAAGAGACGGTCATGCCGCAGATCATCAACGCGATCCTCAGCCGGCACAACTTCATTCTGCTGGGGCTGCGCGGTCAGGCCAAGTCGCGTATCCTGCGCGCGCTCACCAGTCTCCTCGATCCTGCACTGCCGATCATCGCCGGCAGCGAAGTCAACGACAATCCGTTCGCTCCAATCTCCAAGCAGGGGCGCCAGCTGGTGGCTGAGGCGGGTGACGACACTCCGATAGCGTGGCTCGATCCGTCCAGTCGGTATGTGGAGAAGCTCGCCACGCCGGACGTGACAATTGCCGACATCATCGGCGACGTCGATCCGATCCGCGCGGCCCGCGGCGGTCACGTTCTGTCTGACGAGCTGACCATCCACTATGGCATGCTCCCGCGGGCGAATCGCGGAATATTCGCGCTCAACGAACTGCCCGATCTCGCTGGGAAAGTTCAGGTCGGATTGTTCAACATCATGCAGGAAGGCGACGTACAGATAAAGGGATATCCCGTTCGGTTGCCGCTGGACGTGATGCTGTGCTTTACCGCAAACCCTGAGGATTACACCGCTCGCGGTAAGATCATCACGCCGCTCAAAGACAGGATCGGCAGTGAGATAACGACGCACTATCCCGAGACTGTGGACATCGGGATCGAGATCACGCGTCAGGAGGCGTGGATCTGCAGGGAGGGCATACCGTTGCGCATGCCCGACTTCGTGGCCGAAGTGATCGAGCGCGTCGCCTTCGAGGCGAGAATCGACAAGCGGGTCGATAAGCGATCGGGGGTGTCGCAGCGACTGCCGATTTCCCTGATCGAGAATGTCGTGTCAAGCGCCGAACGGCGCGCGCTCGCCACGGGTGAGACGGAAGCCGTGCCGCGGCTTGCAGACGTGTACGCAGCCCTGCCGGCGATCACCGGAAAGATCGAGCTCGAGTACGAGGGGGAGCTGATCGGCGGTGCGGTGATTGCCCGGGAGCTGATCCGCCGCGCGGCGGACCAGACATTCCAGGCGAGAGCGGGCCAGGTGGATACCGATGATATGGTGATGTGGTTCGACGCTGGCGGCGCGCTGCAGGTTACAGACGATGTCACCAGCGATGCCGTGGCGGAGGCGTTCCGCACCGTCCCGGGCCTGGTCGAGATCGTCGAGGAGGCAGGTCTGGCGCAGGGGGACGATCCGCCGCTGCTTGTTGCTGCGTGCGAGCTCGTCCTGGAGGCACTGGTTGCAAGAAGGAAGATCTCCCGCAGCGATGGTGGAACGTACGGTCGAGCCGTGGAGGAGAAGCGACGACGCGGTGGCCAGGATTACATCGGCGGACTGTCAGCGTAGCCGCTGAGCGCACGTTCTC
>CAZOAT010000029.1:13123-27716 GCA_964577965.1 uncultured Gemmatimonadaceae bacterium
TCGAAGGCTCTCCTCTGCTGCTCCCTGAGCGGTACGCGTACGTTTCGTCCGCGTACGTGATCCCGGAGTGGCGGCGGCAGGGGGTCCTGCGACACCTTCTTGCTGCGGCGGAACAGTGGGCGGCGCACCGTGGGCTCAGCGAGATGAGGTTGTCGGCCGTCGCCGATAGCCTGATGGCGCTTGCGGCGTGGCGGGGGCTCGGCTTCGAGCCTGCAGAGCAGCTGCATGTTCGCCCGATCGGAGGACGTCATGGCAACGCGTGAGGTGTGCGAGTGGCGATAGTCACGATTTCCCGGATGTTCGGGTCGGGCGGCTCGGAGATCGCCGAGCGTGTCGCCGTCGCGCTCGGCTGGGAACTGCTCGACAACGCCGTGGTGGACGCTGTTGCACAGCGGCTCGGTGCGAACCGTGCCGAAGTGGCCGCCCGCGAGGAGCGTGTTCCTTCGCTGGTGGAGCGACTGGCGCGGACGATGGCGCTCAGCTCGCAGGAGTGGCTCGCCCCTGTGTCCGACGCGCCAATGCCTCCGAGCGATGACCGACTCGCGGAGATGACCAGGCGGGTGGTGGAGGAGGCGATCGCACGCGGACCCGTCGTGGTCGTCGGCCGGGGTGCGCAATCCATGCTCGCTGCACGGGAGGACGCGCTCCACGTCTTCTGCTACGCCCCTCGCAGCGCGCTCATCAGACGGACGATGGATCGGGAGGACATCGTCGAAGCCGAGGCCGCAAAGCTTGTCGAGGAGTCGAACAGGCAGCGTGAGGAATGGGTTCGCAAGCACTGGTCGCGAGCGTGGCGGGCGCACGAGAACTACCACCTGAGCCTCGACACAGCGTGGTTCGGCGTGGATGCGGCAGCTGAGTTGATCGTCAGGCTGGCCCGGGAGCGGCTTTGAGAGGTTAGTCCTCGGAAGGACTGATCGGGCGGTTTCGCGCGCGCATACATAATCTCCCCGCCGGGCCGCGACTGCTTCTTGCGCCGCTTCTTCAACGCATCGTAGTATTGCCCCCCTCGGAAATTTTCTGTGCTGGCGAGATACTCGGCGCCAGTGCGCGCACGCCCATCACAGCGCAGCGGGGGCTTCAACATGCACGACTCTTCGTTCGCCCGTTCCGGAGCACGCGGTCGCTTGATCGGAACGCCTCGTTCGATCTTCACTCACCTCGCCTTCGTGGCAGCGGCCTCTCTGGGGCTTGCATCCGGCCTCGCAGCTCAGGCCGGAACTGTCGGTGGAACCGTAGTCAGCGGCAGTGGAGCGCCGCTCGCGGCGGCTCGTGTCGCTGTGGACGGTACAGACCGGCAGGCGCAGACTGACGCATCCGGCCGCTTCGTCATTACAGGTCTTACTGGTGAGCAGGTGACACTCGAAGTCCGTCGAATCGGTTACCGCCCTGCACGCGTGCGGGCTCGCCTTGGTGAGACGAACCTCCGCATCGCGCTCAGCGAGCAGTCGGTCTCGCTTGCCGAGGTGATCGTCACCGGTACGGCCGGCGGCCAGACACGCCGCGAGATCGGCAACGCCGTCAGCACCATTAACGCTGCTGAAGTGGCCGAGCGTGGCACCGTATCGAACATCCAGCAGATGCTGAACGCGCGCGCTCCCGGCGTGTTCGTGAACCCGTCTGCTGGTGCCATTGGCACCGGCTCGCGAATCCGCATCCGCGGCTCCTCATCGATGTTCCTGTCCAACGAACCGCTGATCTATGTGGATGGCGTGCGCGTTAACAGCCAGTCGGCGACAGGCCCGATCAACCAGGGCTTCGGCGGCAACTCGATCTCCCGTATCAATGACATCAACCCGGATGACATCGAGTCCATCGAAATCATCAAGGGGCCGGCGGCTGCGACATTGTACGGCACAGAGGCGTCCAACGGCGTGATTCAGATCATCACCAAGCGCGGTACGGCGGGCGCGCCCCGCTGGGGTTTCGCAACGCGGCAGGGCTTCACCTACATCCGCGATGCTGAAGGCAGGTGGCCCACCAACTACGGCGCCATCCCCCGTCAGGGCTCAGCAGGAGTGCTCGATACCGTTCCGCACAATGTCCTCGCCCTCGAGGACGCGCGTGGAACGCCGGTCTTTCAGCGAGGAGGCATCCGCGAGTATGATCTGCAGACCAGCGGCGGCTCCAGCCTGTTCCGGTATTTTGCGGCCGCCGGTCTTGAGAACAGCGACGGTGTTGAGCCCACCAACACCGTGAAGCGCCGTACCGGGCGCATGAACCTGTCGGTGACGCCGAACTCGCGTCTCGACCTTGGCCTTAACGTCGGCTACACCAACGGCAACATCACGCTTCCCTGCGACGCCGGCTGCGGCGGTCGCGCGCTCACAACGCTGCTTGGCAACGTTGCCAACACAGTGCCACTCGCCAACGGCGACCCCAACCCACGGCGCGGTTTCCACAGCGGCCTGCCGGAGGCGTACGACGCCTTCTACGAGTTTTATCAGATCGTGGATCGCTTCACGGCTGGTTTCCAGGCGAATCAGCAGCTCGCTCCGTGGTTCCGGCATCGCCTGACAGCCGGCACCGACAGGACAAGAGAGGAAAACAGCGAACTCAGCCGCCGGATCGAGGATTCTCTCTTCCGCGTCGTGCTTGGGACCTCCGGGCTCGGTGGACGGGGAATCATCTTCCGCGGCATCAACAATTACACAGTCGATTACTCGGGGTCCGCGGTTTTCGACTTGCCCCGGGCGTTGCGCTCCACGACTTCCATCGGCTCACAGTACTACCGTAACCGTTTCGAGGTGTCCTGTGCGTCGGGTACAGTGTTCCCGGCGGTCGGGATCTACACAGTGGACGCCACGACGCAGAACCGGACGACGTGTCACGACATCGTCGAGGACGCAACGCTCGGCTTCTTCGTACAGGAGCAGATCGGCTGGAGGGACAGGCTTTTCCTCACTGCTGCGGTGCGTGCCGACGACAACAGCGCGTTCGGCCGCAACTTCGACCGCGTGTACTACCCGAAGTACAGTGTCAGTTGGGTGATCAGTGAGGAGCCGTTCTGGCGCTTTCCGGTCTTCGACGCACTGAAGCTGCGCGCTGCCTATGGCGAAGCCGGCAAGCAGCCGATCACCTTCTCAGCGCTGCAGACCTACGAGAGCGCGACGGGCCCGGGAACCTCGCCTACCGTTACTCCGCTCACGATCGGCAATCCGGACCTTGGTCCGGAACGGAGCAAGGAAGTCGAGCTCGGCTTCGACTTCGGCGCTTTCCAGGACCGGTTCGGCGGCGAGGTGACCTGGTACCGCAAGAAGACTGTTGATGCCATCCTCGAGCGGGAGATCGCCGGATCGCTCGGCATTCCCGGAACGCAGCCATTCAACGCGGGTTCCGTTCGGAACTGGGGCACGGAGTTCCTGCTCCGGGGCCGCCCCGTCATCCGCGACCGGGTGTCGTGGGACGTCAGCCTCGGCGTCGGACTCAACGACAGTGAAGTCGAGGATCTGGGCGGCATAGGCGATTTCGTCGTGGCGAGTGGCGCTGGCAACATGGCACCCTGGCACCGCGTCGGTTATCCGATCGGCTCGATCTTCCAGAAGCGGATTGTCGCGGCACAGCTCGATCCGGTCAGCACGCGCGTCATTCCAAGCAGCCTGATGTGCGACGACGGGCAGGGTGGGTCAATGCCCTGCGCGACTGCGCCGAGAGTGTTCCTGGGGCGCACCACGCCGAAGACCGAAGGATCGTTCAGCAATACTGTGACGCTGTTCGGCAACCTGCGCGCTTTCGCGCTGATCGATTTCAAGCGTGGCCACTGGAAGGTAGATGGGACCACGCGGTTCCGTTGTGTAGTGCTCAACAACCGCCCGACGAATCCCGCCGCGGCCGCCGCTCCGGGCCGCTGCCGGGAGAACTGGTACCCGATGGAGTACGATCCGAAGCTGATCGCCAGCCTCGATGCAGGTACTGACGTCCTCCCTGATGGGTACATCCACGACGCGAGCTTCAGCAGGCTGCGTGAGCTGAGTCTGTCGTACACGCTGCCGACGATCCGGTCGCGGTTCGCAAACTTCAATCGTGCGGTAGTCACGCTTGCCGGGCGCAACCTCGCGGTGTGGACGGACTACCCGGGACTCGAGCCGGAAGCCTCATGGCTCGGCGGCACCCGCGGCGGGAACTTCAACTTCTTTGAGCAGACGACGATCCCGCAAACGTCTCAGTGGGTTCTCAGCGTCAACCTGGACTGGTAACCATGCGCGGCCACTCGAAAATCGGAGAACGAATCTCAATGTCTCAGATAAACGGCACCGCCCGCCGCGCGATCGCTGTCGCAGGTATCGCGGCAGTTCTGGGTTTCGCGGCGTGCTCTGAAAACCCACTCGCCGTGGAAACGGCAAGTCGTATTCCGGCGGAAAACGTAGAGACCCCAGCCAACGCACAGCTGCTCGTTGACGGAGCGATTGCCGACTTCGAGTGCGCGTTCGCGGCGTACGTGGTGCAAAGTGCCACGGTAGGCGAGGAGTTCATCTACGCGCAGCAGACGGCCGACCGTACCCCGGTGGACAGGCGGACTACTCTGCCCACGGACCTCCGCTACGGAACCTTCGGCTGCACGGCGCTTGGCGTGTATGCACCCGTGCAGACCGCACGCGCCTCCGCCGAACGGATTCTCACGTACCTCAAGGGCTGGACGGACGCGGAAGTCGCGAATCGAACGCGTCTGATATCGCTTGCAGCGGCCTATGCTGGCTACTCCTATGTGCTGCTCGGCGAAGCGTTCTGCACCATGGCAATCTCGACAGTGAATCCCGACCGCAGCATCGACTACGGCGGCGAGATATCGCGTGACAGTACCTTCAGGATTGCAGTGGCCCGCTTCACCGAAGCGATCGCCGCCGCGCAGGCATCGGGAAACACGGAGATCCTGCGGATGGCGTATCTCGGGCGTGCACGGACGAAGTTGAATCTGGGCGACTGGGCAGGTGCGAGAGCCGACGCGCAGGAGATTCCGTCCGGATACGTGAAGGACGCCACGTATTCGGACGCCGTACCACGGCGGCGCAACCTCGTATTCCTCGACAATGCGGCGACTTCGCAGGCCAGCTCGATCGGAGAACCTTACCGCAGCATGAACGATCCCCGCGTGCCCGTTGTGCAGGGCACGGGGACGAGCGCCACTGGCATCAATCACTGGTACCAGACCAAGTACATATCGAATGCGTCGCCGATTCCGCTGGCCACGTATGAAGAGGCACAGCTGATCATCGCGGAGAGCTACATCCGCGAGAACGCGCTCGCACTGGCGCTTCCGATACTGCAGGAGTCCAGGGCACGTGGCGATCAGGACCTGTTCGTGGGAATAACGCAGAACGACTACATGGCAGAGCTCGTGGACCAGCGCCGCCGGGAGCTGTTCCTGGAGGGCCACCACATCGGCGACATCCTCAGATACGACATCCCAGTCCAGCCGGCGACAGGAACGGCGTACCACTTCAGCGGCTCGTACGGCAGCCAGATCTGCTTCCCGCTGCCGGAACGGGAGCGGCTGAATAATCCAATGATCCCGTAACTGCTGCGCTAAGGGACTAGCGGTCAGCAGAAAGGAGTTGCGCACGACAGGGGAACCCCGGAGAAATCCGGGGTTTTCTGTTCTGAGCACACAACGCGGTTTCTTTCCGGTAGTTCGCTAGTCGCTCAGTGAAAGTCGTGCGACTGGTGCACGAGCCCCTTCACATTCAGCGCCCGGAACCGCTCACCCACCACGTTCATCACGCCGCCGTCGCGCTCGAAGCGCCCCTCCACGACGAGAAAGCTGGCGAACTTCACAGGGTCGGCGTATCGCTCCACCAGCTGGCGCGGAACGATGATGTTCATGAAACCGTGCTCGTCCTCCATCAGCAGGAAGACCGTTCCACCGGCACTCTCCGGTCGCTGCCGCACAGTCACCAGACCGGCAACGCGAATACGCTCGCCGCTGCGCAACGCTCCAAAATCGCGGCTTCCCTTCACACCCATCGACTCGAGCCGCGGCCGCAGGTGCTCCACCGGATGACCATTGGTGCTCAGGCCGAGTGCGAAGTAGTCGAGCACCACCGTCTCCCAGCGCGTGATGGGACGAGGCACATACCGCCGCTGATGCGCCGGTGCCAGCGGCAGCGAATCGCCACAGACGCGCAGCGCCTCCCATGCAGCCTTCCGCCTGTCCGGCTCCCACGCGCTGAACGCGCCCGAGCGCGCGATCGCCAGCGCCTCTGTTCTCTCCAGCCCGCAACGCCGCACGACATCCTCTATGCTGGTGAACACCCGCTCGTCATGCGCGGCACGAATCCGGGTCAGCGTCTTCTCACCAAGACCACGAACGTAGCGCCAGCCGATCCTGAAGCTGTTCCGCTGCTCACTTCCGCCGTCAGCTGACGGATCGCAACTGTCGGCTGTCTGGCAGCTCCCGCATGACAGAACCTCGCACTCCCAGGAACCATCCCGCATGCACGGCGGCTCAACGTGCACTCCGTGCCTTCGCGCATCGTGCACCAGCGTGGACGGAGGATAGAACCCCATCGGCCACGAGTTGAGCACTCCCATGTAGAACTCCGCCGGATGATGCGCCTTGAGGTACCCTGTTGCATACGCGATGAGCGCGAAGCTCCACGCGTGCGACTCGGGAAACCCGTAGTTGGCGAAGCTGATGAGATCTTCGGTAATCTTCGAGGCAACCTCCGGCCGGACGTCGTTGCCGATCATCCGCTGGCGCAGCTTCTCCAGCACCGCCTCCAGCCGCCCCTTCTTACGGATGTTGCCCATGGTGCGGCGGAGCTGGTCGGCCTCACCCGCGGTAAAGCCGCCAAGCACCATCGCGATGGACATCGCCTGCTCCTGAAAGATCGGCACGCCATACGTGCGCTTCAGGATTGGCTCCAGCCGCGGATCTGCATAATGCACCTCCTCCAGTCCGCGCCGGCGCACAGTGTACGGGTGCACGAACTTCGCCTGGATCGGACCAGGCCTGATGAGCGCGACCTGCACGACTATGTCGTACAGCTTCTCCGGCCGCGTATGAAGGATCGACGCTATCTGCGCGCGGCTCTCGATCTGGAACATCCCGATGTTCTCACCGCTCGCGATCACGTCGTACGTCTTCGCGTCATCCATCGGCAACTGATACATCTGCGGCCGCTTCCCGGTGCGGAGTTCGATCGAGTCGAAGGCACGACGCACCTGCGACAGCGCGCCAAGCCCGAGGAAGTCGAACTTCGGCACTCCCACCGCATCCAGATCGTCCTTGTCGAACTGGATGATCGTCCGTCCCATCGTCGTCGGCTCGATCGGCAGGTAGTCGCCCAGACCAGCGGACGAGAGGATGAAGCCGCCCACGTGCGTAGAGCGCATCCGCGGCACTCCCTCGAATGCACGCATTGCGCGCAGCAGCGCACGGCCGCGCGGCGAATCCAGATCCACACCGAACCGTGTACCGAGTCCGCTGGCTACCCGTGCAGCCGCTTCGACGGGCTCGAACCTGTGCGTGCGCTTCGAGATCTCCAGCGCGGTCTTCACCGGATATCCCAGCGCGCGCATGGCATCCTGTACCGCGCTTGGCGCGTGGTACGTCAACACCGTGCATGCGATCGCCGAGTGGTGCCGCTCGTACCGGTTATACACGTAATCCAGAACCTCCTCACGCCGGTCGTGCTCGATATCGACGTCTATGTCCGGCGCCTCGTTCTGTCCGTCCACGCGCATCTCAGAGAGGAACCGCTCGAACAGCAGTCCGTTGGCGATCGGATCCACAGCCGTGATGTCCAGGCAGTAGGCGGCCGCCGAGTTGGCAGCGCTGCCACGCCCCTGGCAGAGGATCCCCCTCGAGCGCGCGAATCGCACTGCATCCCACATCACCAGGAAGAAGCCAGCGAATCCGAGCCGCCGGATCACGCCCAGCTCGTGCTCCAGCTGCTCCGTCTGCCGCTGCGTAAGCGCCTCGCCCCATCGCTCGCGCGCTCCTTCGTACACGCGGTACTGGAGATAGTCGTCGTCAACCAGCCCTGGACACTGGGGAAAGCGCGGCAGTGGCGGCCGCATCCATCTGAGTGAGAAGTCGCACTCCGCCGCGATGCGCTCGCTCTCGGCCAGTCCCTCCTCGCGTCCACGCCAGCGGGACCCCATCTCCCGCGGTGAGCGCAGTCGCCATTCACCGTTGGGGTGCAGCAGTCCGCGTGATTGCGCTTCGTCGAGCGTGCAATCGTGCCGTAGCGCGGTAAGCATGTCGTGCGTGAGCCGCGTGTCATCGTCTATGTAACGCGCATCCTGAGCAGCCATCCACGGAATGCCGGCGCTGCGGGACAGCGTGATCAGCTCGGCGGCGAGCGCCGACTCCTCGCCGCCGACGTGATGCAGCTGGACCTCGATCGATATCTGGTCGCCGAAGACGTCGCGCCAGCGGGAGAGCGCGTACAGCGCCTCATCGTGCCGCTGACTGCGCACGAGCGAAGGGATCTCGCCAGTGAATGGACCTGTCAGTGCGTACAGCCCTTCGCTGCGGGCGGCTACCTGCTCCCAGGTGAGTCGTGGCCGGCCACGGGTGTGCCGCACGTCTTCCCTGCGCCACTCGTACAGCGAGCCGACGCGGGAGCGTGTCACCAGAGAGGCGAGGTTGCGGAACCCGACTTCGTTGCGGACCAGGAGAGCGCACGGAAATCCGTCAACCACGAGCTCCGCTCCGATCACCGGCCTGATCCTCTGGCGCCGTGCTTCCTCGACGAAGCGGACAACGCCGCCCAGGTCGGCGGTGTCGGTGAGACCCAGTGCGTGGTAGCCGAGATGGGCTGCGCAGGCGACGAGTTTCTCCGGCGCTACGCTCCCATCACCGAAGGAGAAAGCTGAATGGGCGCGAAGCTCCACGAATGGCATGCACTCAGCTTATCCCGAAGAAAACCCGAAAACAAGGAGGGGCATCTGATGTTTCTCCGGCGGTGAGAAAAGCGTCTATGAAGGCAGAACCCGATTGGACTTCAACCCGCACGGAATGCCCTTCAGCATACTCCTGGCTCTTCTCACAGCGCTCAGTACGAATCCGTCGCCGGCTGCTTCACGGCCTGAGCGGACGAAATTGCCGCGTGTGCGCCTGGATGAAGGAATGCCGATCTACCTCCGCGCGTTCGCCGCCGAGCAGACCCGGCGCCTCGCCGAGAAACGCGCGCGGGCAAGTACGAGGTCCCCCGAATGTGGCGGTGGTACGGGAGCGGCCGTGTCACGACCGTGGAATCGCAGTCGCCGGGTGGCTCAGCCAGCGTTTCTGACCGGCCGGCTGAATTCCCCGGACGGTAGGGGAATCGAGGGCGCGCATATCACGATCCAACCGCTGCGGTTGGTGACCCGAACCATCGCCGACGGCAGTTTCCGGCTCGCAGTTCCGCCTGAGCTGCTCGGCACAGGTGAAACCCTGGCAGTAAGCATTCAGGCGGTCGGGTATGCCCCCGGTCGCGGGGACGTGATGCTGGAGCCCGGCGACGTGGCCAACCTCTCAGCTACGCTCTGCCGGCAGACGATCAAGCTCACCCAGGTCGCGGCTGCAGCGGCGACGACCCGTCGCATTTCGAGACAGCCCGGCTAGCAGCCAGACGCAGCGTCATCCGCGGCTAACATCCTGCGTGCATGTGGTGGAAGACAGCGTGGCGGCGTTTCACACGCCGCCCGTACCGGCTGTTATTCCAGGCCGGTTGGCTCTGGCTCGACGCCGTCAGGCGGAAGCAGCGCGCCTATTCGTGCAGCGAGATCACGCAGTCTAGAGGAACGTCGCACGTCCTCGGAAGTGCCATGGCGTTCATGGCGGGTGGCTTCGTCAAGCAGCAGATACATGTCCGCGCGACTGAAGCCGAACGGCTGATCGTACAGGGCCATCGCTGCGGCCGCATGCAGCTTCTCTTCGTAAGTGAAGCGGCGGCGCGGACCCCACGGGCGCTTGTCACACGCGAAATCGCGGAGCACGGTGCGGTTGGCGCCGTACTGGATCCACTCCTCCGCGGAAAGAGCGGGGAGGGTGTCGTCTGCCATCAGGTCGTCCGTTGAGTACAAACTGTCCTCGAATGGGTGTCCCGCGTATGACGCACGAGACCGCCATGAGGTCAACAGACTGGCGCTCGCGACTCTCCCGGACCACGAGCGCCCCGTAGATTCCGCCTGATGAATTTCGCCGATTCGCGCATACTCGTGACCGGTGGTGCCGGTTTCATCGGGAGCGCTCTGGTGTGGGAGCTGAACCGCCGCGGCGCTGAGCAGATCGTGATCTCGGACCTCCTTGGGCGCACAGCGAAGTGGCAGCATCTCCGGCCGCTGAGGTTCGAGGATTACCTGGAAGCCGACGAGCTTCTCGACAGCCTCCGTTCCGGCGATCTCGGTCAGTTCGATCTGGTCCTGCACATGGGAGCATGCTCCTCGACCACGGAGCAGGACGCCGCCTACCTCGTCCGCAACAACTACGAGTTCAGCAAGGATCTCGCTTACTGGGCCATCCATCTCGGCGTGCGCTTTGTGTACGCATCTTCGGCGGCAACGTACGGGGATGGTTCAGCCGGAATGCGCGATGACGACGAGCTCGACGCGTTGCAGCAGTTGCGACCGATGAACATGTACGGCTACTCGAAGCACCTCTTCGACATCTACGCCGCACGCTCCGGCTGGCTTGGCGACATGGCCGGACTCAAGTACTTCAACGTCTTCGGCCCGAACGAGGAGCACAAAGGCGACATGCGCAGCATGGTGAACAAGGCGTACGAGCAGATCCGCGACAGCGGACGGGTTGGGCTGTTCAGGAGCCATAACCCTGAATACGACGATGGCGAACAGCTTCGCGATTTTCTGTATGTGAAGGACGCAGTGGACATGACGCTGCACGTCGCCGGCAGCGGCGCCAGTGGGCTGTTCAATGTCGGCTCGGGCGCGGCGAACAGCTGGAATTCACTGGCTCACGCAGTCTTCTCGGCGATGGAGAAGGAATCGCGGATCGAGTACATCGAGATGCCGGAAGCGATCCGCGACAAATATCAGTACTTCACCGAAGCCGACATCTCGAAGCTGCGCGAAACCGGCTATGACGCGCCTGTGACAGAACTGAAGGCGGGCGTAGAGGATTACGTACAGAATTATCTCTTGCCAGGCAGGTTTCTGGGCGACGAGTAACACGCGCAGGTAGTGGCCGGCGGCGAGAGCCGTTGCTAATCGCTAACCGCTGTTGTTCTAGTCCCACCACCCGGCCAGCCACCACTTCGCTTCCGACCGGAACAGCCACACCATCCGTCCGGTTGTGGTCACGCAGCGATAGTACTCGCGCTCGAAGGACGTCTCCCACGCTCCGCCGGAGACCCGGTCAGGACCGGCAGCGGAGATCACGTCCTCCCACCCGTCCTCCAGGCAGCAGCGGATCGGGATCTCGTGATCCCGCCGGCGCTCCGTTTCCGCGAGAATGACTCGTGGCTCCGCCATCAGCTGCAACGCGAGACGCGGCTCTGCCTGCGCAGCATGCGGCACCACCAGCGTGGCAGCTGTCGCGTCCTGTTCCACCCATTCGGTTCGCCTCTCCACCAGTGGATGCGCCGAGTTGCGGCTCGTAAGAAGTCGTGAGCCGCGATCGTCCAGCAGCTGGGCCAGCGTCTGCTCGGTTGCGCGCGCGCTGGCGAACCCGCGATCGAAGAGATCACCCTGCCTCTCCAGCTCTCCGCCCATCGAGAGAACGGAAAGGGAGATGCCGGTCACCGCATCCGGCAGCTCGATGCGCTCCAGCTCGCTGCGCACGAGCCGCATCCAGGCCCGCTGGCTCGCCGTCACCCGCGCCGGCCGCAGCCTGTGCTCGTACGTCGTGCGGTTGGCGAGGTCGAATACCAATGCCATCTCGCGCGCGCCCGCGCCACGGTTTCCCAGCTGCTCACATACGCTGGACATCAGTCCGTTGATGACGAAGACGAGCCGCTCTGGCTCGCTGAGCACGTAGTCGAGCCACTCGAAGGAGGCACCCGGCAGCGTTCGCTGCAGCGGAGGAAAGAGCCGACGCCGGTCGTCGGCGCGGGCAAGGCGCCAGATGCGGCTCCCTTCAGCAGCGAACCGCACCTCCACCGACTCATGGTCGAGCACGGCGAGATCACCGCATCGCTCAACACCGCTCCCCCGCAGCAATGCGCAGAGGTGAGGCGACGGTCCCAGCACCTCGATCGGATGCGCGGCAAGAAATCCGGCGTCGGTGCCCGGCTGCACGACCGTCACTACTCCGCCTCGCCAGCTGCTTTCCGCGGACGATGCACTGCGGGCGACCCCGGCAGTGATCGCGGCCACCTCTGCAGCGATCGGAGTACGAGCGACTCCCGCGCACGCATCGCTGATTGCAGGCGATTTACCGTCTCCGCGAACCAGCTCGAGCCCGCCGCATGCCACGCGCGATGCATTGAGTCCCTGCGCGTCGCACCACATCAGCCCACGCGGCTCCACGATCACTCGAGGGGTGAGCGCGACCAGGCGGGGAGCGATGTCGGACAGCTCGACAATACCGGCAGCAGGCGAAGCAAAACAGACAATCACGACTGTTGCAGCATGCCGGAATGGAGGCAACCCTCCACCCGAGAAGACGTAATTAACTTTTGCCTGTGCGCGTTCATGTGAAAATCTGCTGTATGCAAACCACGGAAGAGGCCCTGCTCGCTGTCGAGCACGGTGTGTCCGCGATCGGGCTCGTCTCTGCGATGCCCAGCGGCCCGGGACCGATAGCCGATGAACTGATCGCCGAGATCGCCGCAGCGGTTCCACCCGGCATCGAGACATTTCTGCTCACGTGTCTCACCGATCCGGCTGACATCGTCGAGCAGCACCACCGTTTCGGCACGACCACGATCCAGCTCGTTGACGCTGTCGATCACTGGGCCTTCGCCCAGCTGCGCGACGAGCTGCCCGGTGTCTCGCTCGTGCAGGTCATTCACGTCAGCAGCAACCGGTCGATCGATGAAGCAATCGGTGTAGCGCCGCATGTGGACGCGATCCTGCTCGATTCCGGCAATCCCTCGCTCGCCGTCAAGGAACTCGGCGGCACCGGACGCATGCACGACTGGAACGTGAGCCGCACTATCCGCGACAGCGTTGACGTGCCTGTCTGGCTCGCCGGCGGATTGAAACCGGAGAACGTCGCGGGCGCTGTGGACATCGTGGAGCCGTTCGGCGTGGACGTGTGCAGCGGCCTCAGGCCCAGCGGTCATCTCGATCCCTGGCGGCTGGAGCAGTTCATGGACGCTCTCCGCGCCTAGTCCTGCCGCTCCGGGATCGGCCGGCGGTGGTTCCCCGCCTGTCCACGACTCCTGCATCCAGCGCCATGCGCGCGGCGGGATGCCACACCGGAATGGTCACGACGGTGGCCGCGCTCCAGCCCAGTGACTGCGCGCTCACCCGCACCAGTACGTCGTCGGTGAGCGCCGGATCGCCAAACGGGTTCTCCCGCCAGCGATAGTCCTTCGGCACCACGCGTGAGACCACACGCAGATGAGCCATCGCCGTCTGTGAAGTCAGCACCACGAACGCTCCCCCGCCCTCGCGCACCGCACGCGACAGTCGCACCGTCTCTTTCGGATGCGGCTCCATTCCCGCGAGCACTACCAGCGAGAAACCTCCGCAACGCAGCATCTCTTCGGTTGCACGGAGCGCGTTGCGACGGTCGTGTGGCCGGAGCAGCAGCGGGCCGGAAACCCAGCTCTCCCCGTTGATGGTGTGCCCGCCGTCCACCCACACCGCGCGCTCGGCGCTGGCGACCGCCTGGCGGCAGGCACAGGTGAGCAGGGCGGTCGCCGCACCCAGGGGACGCCACACCGTGAGCCGCGCGCGCGGGATTCCCTCCCCCGGGAAAATCCTGTCGAGCTCGACAATCCCTGTCGCAACTGCCGGCGCGGTTTGATGGACGACCGGAACCGCATCAGGAAATCGTTGCTCGAGAAGCTCGCGCAGAGCTGGCAGTGCCGACATCATTGGGACCAGTAGAAGCTTTCTCCCTCCAGCTTATCCCGAAGAAAACCCGAAAGCAAGATGCCTGAATTGGGGCCCATTGCCCTGAAGCTCCTGCTGGAAGCCGAAATGCTCTTCCGGGTCGTTCTGGCCGGCGTGCTGTCCGCCGCGTTGGGCTGGGAGCGGGAGCGCGCCGGGAAGCCAGCCGGTTTCCGCACTCACATCATCGTGGGGGTCGCGGCCGCGCTGTTCGTGATCACGGGAATACTGACCGTCGAGGAGCAGCTGTTGAGTGGTGCTGCTTTGAACCTCGATCCCACCCGCACCATTCACGCGATCGCCGTCGGCATCGGATTCCTCGGCGGCGGCGTCGTGTTCGTGTCGCGCAAGACGGACCGCGTCCAGGGACTCACCACGGCGGCCACGGTGTGGGCGACGGCTGGAGTTGGTGCCGCCACCGGGTACGGTCTGTACCTGCTGGCGACGGGGACCACCGTGCTGCTGCTGGTGGTCCTGCACAAGCTCGCCCATCTCGATGTGTCGAGCGACGCCATCGAGGAAAGGCGCGGGCGCGGGTCCGGTCCGCCCGACGCAGTGGGTGAAGGACATGGCGGACCTGGACGTCGTGATGAATGACTGACGTCGCCGCGCGGCTGGAAGCAACTCTCGCCGACCGTTACCGCAT
>CAZOAT010000030.1:0-22739 GCA_964577965.1 uncultured Gemmatimonadaceae bacterium
GCTGCCATACGCGGGCGTCTGCTGCTGGCTGCCATACGCGGGCGTCTGCTGCTGGCTGCCATACGCGGGCGTCTGCTGCTGGCTGCCATACGCGGGCGTCTGCTGCTGGCTGCCATACGCGGGCGTCTGCTGCTGGCTGCCATACGCGGGCGTCTGCTGCTGGTTGCCATACGCGGGCGTCTGCTGCTGACCGCCATGTGCTGGCGTCGGTAGCGTTGGTGACTCATACGCCGACGCCTGCCCCGCGACGTCCCCGGGAATCCCCTGCTCGCCCGTGAGCGGGCCGTAGCCGGATTCCGCCAGAGCATCCGGCTCGGGCTCTTCGTAAAGAAAATCGGTGATCGAAGGCAGCTCGGCAGCATGAGACGCGAGCCCTGCGACCTGGTCCACGATCACATCAGGTGGATTGTCGTTATCCCGCTGTGAGTAGGGCAGCGGTTCCCTGCCGGGAACAAAAGGCGGCACGACGCCACCAGCGTCCACGGCGCTGTCATACGCCCCCGCGGCCTCTTCGCCAGTGGCGGAACTGTCTGGGGACGCATCCTGTTCGCCTGGCCTGAACGGCCGGTGGATGTCGCCCGGCGACGATCCGGATCCAGTATCGTGCATCGCGCTACAAGGTATCACTCATGTTCGCCCCGCGCGCCCTCGATATGTTGCCGAAACGCATCCGTCCTGCGGCGTCAGCTAAGGCTCTTCCCAGCCGTGGCGGCCCACCAGGGGAACGAAGCGCACCGGCCCGATCTCCCGGTCCTCGAGCGAGTCGCCACGCCGCGTCATCAGATGGAGCGTCTGCTCTCCACGACTGCCGAGCGGGATAAGCAACCGTCCACCCTCATGGAGCTGCTCAGGATACGCGGTCGGGATCTCAGGCGACGCGGCGCTCACCAGGATGGCGTCATACGGCGCATACTCGCGCCAGCCGAGTGTGCCGTCTCCCAGCAGCAGTGAGATGTTGCGTGCCTCCAATCGCTGGATCGTCTCCCGCGCGCGCTCGAGTAGCGGGGCTACGCGCTCGACTGAGAACACCTGCGACGCAAGATGCGACAGCAGCACAGTCTGGTAACCGGTCCCCGTGCCTATCTCGAGGACGCGCTCCGACCCGGTGAGTCGCAGCAGCTCCAGATAGCGGGCGTGGGTGGATGGCTGCGAGATCGTCTGTCCGTTCCCCAGAGGAAGCGCCGAATCCTCGTATGCCCGGTGCCGCACGGCGCTGGGGACGAACGCGTGCCGCGGCGTCTGCTCGATTGCGTGCAGAACCGCGAGATCGCGGATCCCCTGATCCTGGAGCTCCTCCACGAGCCTGCGTCGTGCACCGCGGAACTCGGGCTCGAAAGCCAATGGCGTTCCCAGTTGCGGGTTGTCCTGCGCGGGTCTGTCAGCTCTTACCGACGATGGGGATCACAGCTCCCGCCACCAGCTGCGCTTGTCCGTGAGCAGAAGGTGATGAGTGAGATCGAGGTGCAGTGGCGTCAGTGATATGTAGCCCTCAGCGATCGCACGGAAGTCCGAGTCGTCCTGGCCCGACCACTCGATGGATCCGCCGCCGATCCAGTAGATCTCGCGACCCCAGGGATCGCTCATCCGTTGCAGCGAGTTGGAGTACACGCGCCGTCCGAGCCGGGTGAGTCGAACGCCCTTGATCGCATCACCTGCCACAGGCGGAAGGTTGATGTTGAACAGCGTGTTGGGTGGAAAATCAGGGAGCGACGTGAGATGCCGGAGGAGTGCCGACAACGGCTCGATCTGCTGCTCGAGCATCCCGGTATCGGCACGCAGGTCGCCTCCCGCGAACGACACGGCGATGGACGGTATTCCGAGCGACAGCCCTTCCATCGCTGCCGCCACGGTACCCGAGTACAGCACGTCCTCGCCCATGTTCTGGCCGTGATTGATCCCGCTCAGGACGAAGTGCGGTTTTTCCGGGAGCAGCGCCTCGATAGCGAGCATGACGCAGTCGGTTGGCGTGCCATCGACTGCCCAGCGCCGCTCGTCGATACGCCGCGGCCGGACCGGATGATGCAGCGTGAGCGAGTGGCTCGCGGCACTCTGTTCCCGGTCGGGAGCCACGACGTAAACATCGCCCAGCGGCTCTGACGCGCGCAGCAGGCAGTCCAGGCCATGCGCAAAAATGCCGTCGTCGTTGGAGCAAAGAAGGCGCACCGTTACTGGTTCTGGTGGACTGTCATGGCTTGAATACGCCGGCCTTGTGCCGCCACAGTACGCGCAGCACGCGGAGAGCGTCACGCATTGCGCGGAAGTGGCTTGGAGTTGACGTGCCGTACACAGTCGAGATGGGGACCTCAGCGAATCGAAAGCCCTTCCGCGCAGCAAGAATCAGAAAGTCGGTCTCGAACTCGTACCGCTCGCCGTGGGCGTGAACGTGCCGAAGCACCTCGCTGCGAATGGCGCGGTAGCCGGACTGACTGTCGTGAATACCGGCACCGCTCACAACCCGGGTGAGCCACGACGAGAACAGGTTTGCAACACGCCTGTGCAGGGGAACCGATCGACCCCCGATCTCTCGCGTTCCGACCACCACGTCAGCGTGATCCAGTGCCCGTACCATCGCCGGAGCGAAAGCCGGATCATGCTGGCCGTCGGCGTCAATCGTGAAAACGGCATCGTATCCACGCTCCACGGCGAAAGTGAAGGCAGCATGGAGCGCAGCGCCCTTCCCCCGATTTTGTTCGAACTCGATTGTCTCGTCTGCCACCGACCTCGCGACCATACGCGTCTCGTCGGTGGACCCGTCGTCCACGATCAGCACCGTTGCGTCGGGGAGGACGTTCCGAACGCCAAGCACCACGCCGGCGATGTTGGCTTCGGCATTGTAGGCCGGGATGATGCACAGAATTCTGGACGCCATTTCAAAGAAGCGCTCGATTGGTTCAGGCTACTTGCTGCCGTTGAGGGCGAAGAGAATCTCCTGCAGGTCCCGTTCGACTGACTCCAGTGTCTGTGCGTCGAGTGCCGCACGCGCCACCGACCTCAGATCTCCGGACTTGCGGTGCTCCTCGATCTTCTGGCGTGCGCCGTCAATGGTGTACTTCTCCGTGTAGAGCAGGTGCTTCACCAGCATGATAAGCTCGATCTCGCGACGTTGATACACGCGATTCCCGGACCGGTTCTTGGCCGGGTTGAGGAAGCGGAACTGGCTCTCCCAGTACCGCAGGACGTGGGGCTTGAGATCGGTGAGCGTACAGACATCGCCGATGGAGTAGAACTCCTGGACCTGTGCCCTTGCTGCCATCAATCCTCCTCCCCGCGGAGTTCCCGCGCCATGAGTGCCGCGATTGCGTCCCGCGGCGGTACGGCCTCGAACAGAACCGAATGAACTGCCTCGACAATCGGCATCTCGACCCCCACCTTCGCAGCGAGGGCCCGGGCGCTGCGGGTGGTCGTCACACCCTCGGCGACAGTTTCCCTCCCCGCGAGCGCCTCATCCAGACTACGCCCCTCGCCTATCTCCACACCTAGCGATCGGTTGCGGCTGAGCGCACCGGTGCAGGTGAGCACGAGATCGCCAAGTCCCGCGAGCCCGGCGAACGTCCCGCGCTTCGCGCCGCGTGCCACGCCGAGACGCGTCATCTCAGCGAGCCCTCGCGTGATGAGGGCAGCCCTGGCATTGTTGCCCAGACGCAGGCCATCGGCGATCCCTGTTGCCACGGCCATGACGTTCTTCAGCGCCCCGCCCAGCTCCACCCCCGTGACATCGTCATGGGTATAGGTACGGAACGCGTCGCCCGCAAAGAGGCGCTGCGCTGCCGCGGCATCGTCAAGGTCGCGCGCAGCTACCACTACGGCGGTGGGCTGGCGCACGATGACCTCCGCGGCGAAGCTCGGCCCCGACAGCGCGACCACTCTGCGTGACCCGGTCTCTTCTTCGACGGCTTCGTTCATGAGCGCCAGCGAATCGCTCTCGATGCCCTTTGTCGCCACCACTACCAGCGCATCTGAGGCCAGCGAGTCGCGCGCCTCGTTCGCCAGCTTCCGGAGCCCGAACGACGGGGGCGCGAAGAGAACCATTGAGCTGTCCGATACCACGTCGCCAAGCTCAGAGTACGCCTCCAGCGCACGATCGAGAACGTGACCCGCCAGAAAGCGCGAGTTCTCATGCGTGCCATTGATGGACTCGACCACGTCCGGCTCCCGGGCCCACAGCCGCACCTCGTAGCCGCCGCGGGCGAGGAGGTCCGCCAGCGCTGTTCCCCAGGCGCCCGCACCGACGACACCACAGCGCATCAGCTTTTCCCGCTCCCCGCGGCTGGCGTACGCCGCCTGCGCAGGACGTCGAACCGATTCTCCTCGCCGCGCCGCAGCCGGCCGATGTTCGCCCGGTGCGACCAGAAGACGAACACGGCCATCGCGAGCGCAACTCCGATCAATTCCTGTGAGGCGCCGGCCTGAAAGAGCAGAATCGCAAGCGGCAGAGCCACGGCCGCAGCCATGGACCCCACGCTCGCATACCCGGTCGTGACCAGGGCGAGCGCGAATACCACGAACGCGATACCTGCGGCGAGCGGCGCCAGACCGAAGAACACGCCTCCCGCTGTCGCGACACCCTTGCCACCACGCTGAAACCGGAGAAACAGCGGCCGCACGTGGCCCGCGACTGCGGCAAGGCCGAAGGCGATCGCCCACATTCCATCCGGAGCGACGCCCAGCGCCCGCGGCAGCACGAACGCCGCGACAAACCCCTTCAGCGTATCGAGCAGGTACACCGTGCCACCGACCCATGCACCGAGCACGCGGATAGCGTTGGTCGCGCCAAGGTTCCCGGAACCATGCTGCCGCAGGTCGACGCCACGTGCGCGACCGGCCAGCCAGGCGAAGGGAATCGACCCGAGTACGTAGCTGAGAAGGAGACCCCACGCCGGGTGCATCAGGCGCTCTTCCGCCGCATCACGACTCGCAGTGGGTTACCGGTGAACCCCCAGGCCTCGCGAAATCCGTTGTGCAGATAGCGGATGTAATGCTCTTGCACGAGGTCGGGCGCATTCCCGAAGACGGCAATCATCGGTGGCGCGGTTTCCACCTGTGTGGCGTAATTCATCTTCACCTCACGCCCGCCGCCCTGTGGGGGCTGCCTGCGCGCCACGAGCCCCTCCAGAACCGTGTTCACCTCGGAGGTGCCAACGCGCTTCTGCCGCTCGCGGTCCACCTCCATGATCACGTCCATCAGCCGCTGCACGCGCTGGCCCGTCTTTGCAGAGATGAACAGGAACGGAACGAATCGGAGATACGGCGCCTTCTCCTCAGCCTCGCGCTCGAACTTCGCCGCCGACTTGTCGTCCTTTTCGAAAAGATCCCACTTGTTGACGGCGACGATGAGCCCACGACCTGCCTCCCACGCCAGCGTCGCGATCTTCAGGTCCTGGTTGTGCAGCCCCTCCGTCGCATCGATGACCAGCACGCAGATGGTCGCGCGCTCGATCGCGCGGCGCGTGCGCAGCCCCGAGTAGAACTCGATTCCCTCGTCCACCTTCGATTGTCGTCGGAGGCCGGCAGTATCGACGAAGACCACGCTGCGGCCGTGGTACTGCATGGGAGTGTCGATCGCGTCGCGTGTCGTGCCTGGTACCTCAGAAACCACCAGCCGCTCCTCACCAAGAAGCCTGTTCACGATGGAGGACTTGCCCACGTTCGGCCGGCCGATCACCGCGACACGAAGCTCCTCATCCGGTTCCTCGGCAGTTTCCGGGAGCCGCTCCGTGATCGCGTCGAGTAGGTCTCCGGAGTTAGTGCCGTTGGTCGCCGACACGGGCAACGGATCGCCGGCACCGATCGAGTAGAACTCGTAGAAATCGGTGCTGCGCGGGTTGTCTACCTTGTTGGCGACGAGCAGCCACGGCTTACGGGAATCGCGCAGTGTGTCGACGACGTGCTGATCGCTGGGGTGCACGCCCATCTTCGCATCAACGACAAGCAGCAGCAGGTCCGACTCGGCGATTGCAGTCTGTACCTGCCTGCGAATCGCAAGGTCCATCGGTTCACGCGGGTCCTCGGCGATGCCGCCGGTATCGACCAGCCAGAACTGCCTGCCGTTCCAGTCGGTGCGGGCGAAGTGACGGTCGCGCGTCGTTCCCGCTTCTTCGCTGACAATCGCGGAGTTCTGCCCGACGATCCGGTTGAACAGCGCCGATTTCCCCACGTTCGGACGCCCGACGAGAGCGACCACTGGAATGTTCACGCGGCTTCCGCGACGCGCGGACCGCGCGTCAGAACGTCCTCCAGCTCCAATACGTCGATGAAGTCGTACGACGGATGCACCGGCATCGGCAGCGCAGCTTCCACGGCCGTGAACGTGTCGTCGTCCAGAAACACGCGCTCGTCGTTCAGTGTCTCGGCCGGGATCAGCGCGGCGTTGAGATCCGTGCGCGGGCCAAGCACACGGCGGATGTCCGCGCCCACAAGCAGCCCTGCGGTCGTCGTGGTTGGTCCGAAGAGCGAGTTCTCCACGCGTATCAGCTCGTAGCTGGCTTCGGTTGCAGCCGCGAGCTGGTCGAGGAACGCCGGCATGAGCGGCGCCATCGCCGCGCCCGTGACCACACCGATACGCGCGCCGGAGAGTTTCCGGACTCGCGGAAGCCCACTGGCGAATCGCTCGCGCAGCGCCGTCACCGAGCCGACGCCGTTCTCGATCTGGGCGAAATCGCCGTAGTGCTCCGCCTCCGGCAGATCACGTCCCGCCAGCATGTACAGCTCGTCGGAACCGAACACCCAGGTCTCGCCGCGCTCGCGACGCGCCCGCCCTCCCCATCGGTCCACGTGATCAAGGAGCGCACCCGCATGCACCGCGTCCAGGGTCTGGCCAGTGTACAGGTGGGAGAACTGCGTGAGACCCACCGGGACTACGGCCGCCGTGATGACCGCGTCGCCGAGATTCCACAGATCGCTGAGCGATTCCTCGAGCACCGCCCCGTCGTTCATGCCGGGTACGATCACCATCTGGCAATGGAAGCGAATGCCGCCGTTCGCCAGTGCGCGCAGCTGGGCGACGATGTCCGGGACCTTCCTGTTGTTGAGCAGGACCTTCCGGGCTTCCCAGTTCGTCGCGTGCACCGACACGTACAGCGGCGAAAGCCGGTACTCCAGGATCCGCGAGATGTCACGCTCCTTCACGTTCGACAGCGTTGCGAAATTTCCGTAGGCGAATGAGAGCCGGTAGTCGTCGTCGCGCACGTACAGCGAGCGGCGGAGGCCCTTCGGCAGTCCCTCGATGAAGCAGAACTCGCAGCGGTTGGCGCAGCGGCGGATCCCCGGAGGCTCGAGCGCGAGCCCGAACTGCTCCGTGCCATCCCGCTCGATCTCGAGCACCAGCTCCTCACCGTCCGGAAGCCGCGCTTCGATCACCAGCTCCTCGTCCGCAGTGAGGAACTCCCAGTCGAGAAAATCGGCGATCACGCGGCCGTTTACCGATCTGAGCTCGGTGCCAGCCACGATCCCGACTTCGGCTGCGAGCCCTCCCGGCTCTACCCGCGCGACTCTGACCATAGGTCAAGTAAATCTAGAGCCAAAGGCACCGAAATCAAGAAAAACGAAGGAGTTACCCCTGTTCGGGCGATGCACCTTCCGTCCTCGTAGGCGACTGCTTTTCGATCGCGGCGAGCAGCCGTTCCGCACTCCTGCGACTGAATCCCTTGAGCTCCGCGATCTTCTCGACCCCGGCCTCCCGGATTCCTTCGATGCTGCCGAAGGCTGTCAGAAGCTCCCGGCGTTTCGTGGGCCCCACCCCGGGTATCTGCAGCAGCCCCGACGTCACCGTGCGCATCGAGCGGCGCTGCCGGTTGTACGTCACCGCAAACCGGTGAGCCTCGTCACGTCCCTGCTGCAGCAGCCGCAGCGCCGGCGACCGGCGGGACAGTCGCATGGGTTCCGTGCGGCCCCACACATAGATCTCCTCGTCCCGCTTGGCCAGGCTGATCAGCGGCCGAGTCGGGATCCCCACTGCCTCGAGTGCTGCGTGCGCTGCCGACAGCTGCCCGCGGCCACCATCGACCACGATCAACTCCGGCAGCGGCTTCTCCTCCTCAAGCCTGCGCCGGAAGTAACGGGATACGACCTCGTGAATCGATGCGAAGTCGTCGCTCCCGTCCACGGCCTTTACCCTGAACTTCCGGTACTCCCCGCGACGCGGCCTGGCGTTTTCGAACCAGATCGCCGAGCCAACGGTGTCAGTTCCCTGCGCAGTGGAGATGTCGAACGTGAGAATGGAGCGGGGAACTCGCTGCAGGCCGAGTTCCCGCTGCAGCTCGTACAGTGGGTTCGTGGCGCGCTCGTCCGCCTCGTCAGTCGACAGCCGCAGCTCTTCCAGGAGGTGGCGCGCGTTCTGGTCGGCGAGGTCAACGAGCCCGCGCTTCGATCCGCGTTGGGGTGCACGGACGCGCCCGCCCTCCAGCGACTGCTCCAGCAGCTCCCTGTCCGGGAAGTCGAAGGGTACGAGCAGCTCCCTGCTCCGGTCCTGCAGCGTCACGTACGCGCCGGCGAGAAACGCCGCAATCGCCGCCTCGTCTGTCTCCCCTTCCAGATTCTCCAGGAAGCGGTGCTCGCGCGCGAGCAGCCTGCCGCCGCGGATCCTGAGGAGCACCACGCACGCATCGTCACCGTCACGGGCGTAGCCAACCACGTCACGGTCGCCACCCTCGACCTCCACTACTCCGGTCGGCTCCTCCATCCTGCCAAGATGAAGCAGCGCGTCGCGCAGCTCAGCGGCCCTCTCAAAGTCAAGCGCCTGAGCAGCCTCGTCCATCCTGGCGCGCACGCGGCGGGTGACCTCGTCGCGCCGACCCGAGAGGAACAGCACGACCTCGTCGATCATCGCACGATAGTCCTGCTGTGTCTGTGCGAGCACGCACGGTGCCTTGCACCGCTTGATGAAGTAGTCGAGGCATGGGCGCTCCGGCATCTCGCGCGGCATGTCGTAGTTGCAGGAGCGAACGGTGAAGATCCGCTTCACGACGTTGAGCGCTCGCCGCATCTGGGTGACGTCGGTGTACGGACCGAAGTAGCGGGAACCGTCGTTCATCAGCCGCCGCGTCACGAATACCCGCGGAAACGGCTCCTGCACCGTGACCTTGATGTACGGATAGCTCTTGTCGTCGCGCAGTGCGATGTTGAACCGCGGACGGTGCTCCTTGATGAGATTTGCCTCGAGGATCAGCGCGTGCGCCTCGCTCGGCACGACGATCGTGTCGATGTTCGCTATCTGCCCAACCAGATGCCGCGTCTTGGGGCTCTCGGGATGATCAGTGGCGAAATAGCTCCGCACGCGCGACCGCAGCCTGGCCGCCTTACCGACGTACAGAGTCCTGCCGTCGCGACCGATGAAGAGGTACACGCCGGGCGTATCCGGCAGGTGCGGAAGCTTCGCCGCTACGGCGTCGGGCAGACGGTCCATGCTGAAGCTTAGTGCGGAGACCGGCCGTGAGCCGTTCGATGTCAACGCGACAGCAGCGCCCGTGCCTCGCGTACGCCGAGAGCGTATGCGCCGCCCAGATAGATAGCTCCGTACAGTGGCAGCGCGACAGCGGCGACCAGGATCGGATGCGCACCCGTGAGCAGCATCTTCGCGGCCGCTGCCGCCACTGCGCCGCCCACAGCCAGCATGAACAGTCGGCCTACGTGCCGGAACTCAAGATCTGCCGCGCCGATCCGTGCCGCGATTGCCCGCCGGAGCAGGGCGAGCTCCAGCCACGCAGCGACTGCACCGCCAAGCATCAGTCCCGCCGCACCGAGTCGGGGATCGAGGCCGAGGACCCGCGGCAGGGGCACTGCGAGCGCATATCCCAGCGCGGCACTCACTACAATCCGGATCACGGCGAATTTGAGAGGCGTTCTGGTGTCCCGCAGCGCATAGAAGGCAGATGCGTACAGACGTGCCAGTGTCGCCGCCAGCAGTCCGGCTCCGGCCGCCGCAAGTATCTGCCACACCCATATCGTGTCCTCCGCCGTGAACTCGCCCCGCTCGAAGAGCGCACCAGCGATCACGTCACCGAGAACGATCAGCGCCACGGCCGACGGTACCACGAAAAACGCGATCCTCCGCAGCCCTGTAACGAGCCGCTCCCGGATCCCGGCGCGTATCTCCTCCAGCGCTCCCGTCACCCGCGACATCGCCGGCAGCTCCGCGGCGGACACGGCCATACCGAACAGGCTGACAGGAAGCAGATACAGCATCTGCGCATAAACCACGGCCGCAAGCGCCCCTGCTGCTACCGAGCTCGCGATGCGGGTGTCGATGTAGGCGCTGATCTGCACTGCACCACGGCCCACCACCACGGGGATGAAATTCCGCACAACACGCTTCAGTGCCTCAGCCGCCGGGGTGCCGCGCCAGCCGCCGGCGCGGAGATAGCCTATGACCCACGGCAGCTGAACCACGAACTGCAGGACGCTGCCTGCTACCGAGCCCCACGCCAGCAACTCCGCGAGCCCAGGCTGCGTACTCTGCGGCCCGAACCAGACCAGAGTGGTGATCATCGCCGCGTTCCAGACCACCGGAGCGACGTATGACAGAAAGAACCGCCCGTGACTGTTGAGGATCGCGAGGCACCACGCCGAGAACACGAGGAGCGCAGCGCCCGGGAACAGGATGCGCACCAGTGTCACAGTGAGCGCTCGAGCGTCCGGTCCGAACCCACCGGCGATCAGCCCGACCAGCTGAGGGGCGAACTGCACGCCCAGCAGCACGACCACCGCGGACGTCACCGCCAGCAGCGCACCAACTGCCACCGCGAGACGGGCGGCTTCTCCCTCTCTTCCCTGCGCCCGGAGCCCCGCATATTCGGGAATGAACGATGCCGACAGGACGCCTTCGCCGAGCAGATTCTGCAGCAGGTTCGGGATCCTGAATGCCGCGCTGAATGCGTCCGCCGAGATCGACGTTCCGAAGAACCGCGCGAAAAAGACCTCGCGTACGACCCCCGCTATGCGGCTGAGAAGAATCCCCGCCGCGACCAGCGACGCGGCCCGGCCCGTTCGCTCGCTCAGAGGCCCGTCACGTAGCTGCGTGCTGCGACCAGGACGCTGTCAAGCGGATCGCTGCCGTAGCGGGCGAGCAGAGGTATGGCGTTCAGCGCCCTCTCCTGTAACTGCTCGCCCGGAAAGAGGGCTCCGCGTGCGGTTGCCAGCAGCCGCAGTCGTACGCTGCCCCGCCGCTTGACCGAAGCGACCAACCGCCGGTCCAGCCGATCCAGCTTGTGCTCAAGCTGTCGCATCGCACCCTGCACGGTGGCGTCTGAGAGTGGCAGCTCCGCACCGTGCACTGCGACGGCCAGCCGCTCGCCCAGCCCCTCAATGTTCTCGCGCGCAGACTCGAGGACTTCGTGCACCTCGCGTGGCAGCTCTTCACGCGCAATCCTGGATTCGACCGCATGCGGGTCACGCAGCTCTTCCAGCGTGACTCCGAGAGTATCGAGCGCCCGCTGCACATGCGGCTCGATAAGGAAACCCGACCATCGCGGGACGATCAGCGGGGACTCCACCTGCAACGCCTCAGCCACCGCACTCACCTGTGCGAAATAAGCGATTTCCGCGGGCCCACCCACATACGCGACCGTGGGCAGGATGCAGCGCTCGACCACAGGTCGCAGAAGCACGTTAGGCGAGAGGTCGGATGGACCTGCCCGTTCCGCAAGGGCCGCCGCCTCGCTCATGCGAACGCGTCGCCGCTGCGCCCCGTTCATCTCGAACACGAGCGTGCGACCATGGACGGGACGCACCTGCGTCCGCACGCCCGCACTGCGGATCTCCTCCGATCGCTGATGTACCAGGCTGGCAACGTTGTGAGCGCGCTCGAGAGCGCTCCTCAATATGGGAAACGCCGCGGCCCTCGTCGCAGGGTGCGCGGCGTCAAGCACGGATATGCCGAACGGCTCGAGCACGCCCCGCAGCAACCGAACGTAGGCGCCGCCGAGCGTGTTTTCCGGAGAGTACGCCTCACGGAGCAGATCCAGGATCGCGAGATGCGGTGCGGAACCGCTGGCCGCGTGGACGCACGCGAGCGCATCCGACACGTCACCGACCGGAACGCCGGCAACGGGAGTATCGCGCTCGACAGTTCGCTCGAGCACGATCCGCTGTGCTCCGCCAGGTACACTCACCGTGGTGACGGTCGCCTCAACCAGGTCCGAATCGTCAGTGGCGGCCCAGAACACCGGTGCAACCGGGATCTGCAGCCGCTTCTCGAGCTCGTCGGCCAGAGCCAGAACGGTGAGAGCCTTGAACCAGGTGTACAGCGGTCCGCCGAACAGCCCCGGCTGCTGGCCGGTCGTCACCACTATCCCGTTGTCGGCCGCGGCGCGAATGCGCTGGAGGGCCGCGCCGCCAGGCTCCAAGGCGGGAAGCAGCGCATCGAGCCACGCGGATCGCAGTGTGGAGCGCGCGGCGTCGGCCCGCCCCTGCCACCCGCTGATCCCCGGTCGCGGTGCGTACCAGGCGCTAGCGGCCGGATACTCGTGGCCGAGCTCCGCCACGCGTGGGAGCACGAGGGGCGTATGAAGCACCGCGAGGCTCACGCCCGCTCCGCGAAAAAAATCGCGCGCGGCGACTCCGGCGTGAGATGCGCGCCACGGTAGTCCCCGAACTCGGCAGCAACGGCGAGACCCGCCGCCCCGAACATCGCACGCAGGTCATCAGGCGCGAACAACCGCACGCGCTCTACGAACGAACGCCCGTCGCTCCGCGAGGTGATCTTCTTCACGACGAATCGGTCGTCCGGGGTGATGGAGCGCCGCTGCTCGACGATCGCGCCATTCACCTCGCGCTGGTCGAGCGGCACGAGCGTGCGACGGACATTCGGCGCGTTCAGGAAATCGAGCACGAACGTCCCTCCGGACCGCAGTACTCTGTGCACTTCAGACAGCACGACCTGGTGCTCTTCATCCGAGGCGAAGTATCCAAAGCTCGTGAACAGATTGGTGATAAGCGAGAAGGTGTGGTCTGCGAACGGCACGACCCGCATGTCGGCTCGAACGTAGGGACCTTCGGGGTCGTTTGCACGCGCGACTTTCAGGAGAACGGGCGAAAGATCGAGTCCGACACTCCAGCCGAGACGGCGCAACTGCCGGGTGTGCCGTCCGGAACCGCACGCCAGGTCGAGGATGTGGTCCTGAGCCCGGCCCGCCAGCTCCCTCTCCAACAGCCCGACTGCGGCCGCCGCGTCACGCTCGTCCCGGTGCGGATACAACGCAAGGTAATCCTCGCCGAACCAGCGCTCGTACCATTCAGTCATGCGCCAGTGCCGGCGTCATTTGTGGTACGGCTCGCCCCGGAGAATCGTCCCAGCGCGGTACAACTGCTCGCTGAGTACCAGTCGCGCCAGTTCATGGGGGAGCGTCCACGGAGCGAGAGAAAGGCGTACCGCCGCACGTCCGCTGAGCGTCGGGTCGAGGCCGAACGCGCCGCCGACGACGAAAGTCAGGTCCCTGTTCGAATCCCGCGCGTCCCGCATCCACTCCGCGAACTCCGCAGAGGTATACGACCGGCCGCCTTCATCACAGGCGACGAATGGGCGCACGCCCATGGCCTCCGAAAGTCGCTCAGCCTCGCGTCGACGCACGACCACCGCGTCGCTGCCTCGTTCCTCCCGAACCTCTCGAACGTCCAGCGTCCAGTACCGGCCCGCGCGCGCCTGATAGTCGTCGATGGCCATCGCCATCCCTTCCTGCCGGGCGCGGCCCACGACCACGACTGTCACGCGCACGACTGGATGCCGCCATACGTCCGACTCACGTCAGCCGCGGCGGCACCACGTATCACGCGTAGACGCCGCGGAGCTGATGCATGGTAGAGACGCGCTCGATCGCGAGCATGTATGAGGCGGTCCGCAGGTTCACCTGGTGTTCGCGCGCCAGCTTGAGCACGTCGTGGAAGCTGCGGATCATGATCTCGCCCAGGCGATCGTTCACGACGTCCTCCGCCCAGAAGTACCCGGCTCGATCCTGTACCCACTCGAAGTACGATACGGTGACGCCACCCGCGTTCGCCAGAATGTCGGGAATGACGAACACCCCCTTCTCGTCCAGGATCTTGTCCGCCCCAGCGCTCGTTGGTCCGTTCGCCCCCTCGCACACGATCTTGGCCCTGATCTGTGAAGCGTTCTTTCGGGTGATCACGTTCTCGAGCGCCGCCGGGACGAGAACGTCCACATCCAGCGCGAGCAGCTCTTCGTGTCCGATCGTGTCCGCGTCGGAAAATCCCGCCAGCGATCCGGTTCGCGCGGCGTGCGCCAGGGCGGACGAGATGTTGATTCCACGGGGATTGTAGTAAGCGGAGGTACGATCACCGATCGCCACGATCGAGCATCCTTCGCGGCACAGCAGATCGGCCGCGACTGACCCGACGTTGCCGAAGCCCTGCACCGCTACCGTCGCACCATGGACCGGTCGTCCGATCTGCGTGAGAGCCTCCTTCGTAACCAGCATGCAGCCGCGGCCGGTCGCCTCACGGCGTCCAAGCGAACCGCCCATCGCGACGGGCTTTCCCGTCACAACGGCGGTGACTGTGTGGCGCGCATGCATGGAGTACGTATCCATGATCCACGCCATCACCCGCTCGTTGGTGTTCACGTCCGGCGCTGGCACGTCCGAATCTGGTCCCAGGAACCCGATGATCCCCGCGGTATAGCGGCGCGTGAGACGTTCGAGCTCACCGATGCTCATCCCCAGCGGGTCGCATTTCACGCCACCCTTCGCACCGCCGAAGGGAATGTTCACGACCGCACATTTCCACGTCATCCACGCGGCGAGCGCTTTGACTTCCTCCAATGTCACCTGCATGTCGAATCGGATGCCGCCCTTCGCAGGCCCGCGCGACGTGTTGTACAGCACGCGGTACCCCTCGAAAACCTGGATCTCGCCGTTGTCCATCAGCACCGGGACCGCCACGATGAGCTGCTTTTCCGGCATGCGCAGCACGCGGTACATCCCCTCGGACAAACCCAGAAGCTCGGCCGCCCGGTCGAAGCGCGACATCATGGCCTCGAATGGGTGTTCCTCATCCGTGAACCGTCGGTCCTTATCCGGCATGACGAGGCCATGACTCGGTGTACGCAGATCTATTGTCATTATCCGGTTGCGGTATCGCCTTGCCGAGGCTTCCCCGCGGCACGTGCCGCCAGAAGCCGCTTTATCAGCGCGGCAACTTCATTCATGCCCTGCTCGATAGCTACTCCCTGTGAAAGATACCATGCGGCAGGAGTGTCAGGGGACCACACTCCCCGCAGCTTCACCGCGTCTTTGAGCGTGCATACGACCAGATCCTGCCGGCCGCCCGCCGCTCGAATCGCAGTCAGATCGCGTCCGGAAAATCGATGATGGTCGGGGAACGGCATCCGGGTCACTGTCGCACCGAGACGCTCCAGCGAGACGAAGAACGGTTCAGCGTCCGCGACGGCGGCTACCCCAAGCACCCGCCTGCCCCGCAGCGCCTCGAGCGATTGCACTGAATTTCCTCCCAGCGAGCGCAGTTCTTCGGGCGCGAGGCGCGCGACTGCTGTCGGCACAGCAGGTATCGCATCAGCGATGACTCGCAGCATATCCTCGACCACCGCCGGTGCCGCAGTCCGTACCGTGACCAGCGCCAGCGAGGCACGACGGACGGCCGTCAGTGGCTCGCGCCAGGGGCCGGCAGGCAGCAGTACGGTTTTCCCGGTCCATGAGTCCGCCGAAAGGAGGACCATGTCTTCCGTGCGCGCCGCACGCCGATGCTGAAACGCATCGTCCAGGACCGCCATGTCGCACCCGATACGGGCAGCCGCCTGAACGCCCGCTGCCCGGTCGGCATACAGGAGCACAGGGATGTCCGGATTCAGCTCACGGTGCACCAGCGGCTCGTCGCCCCCATAGCCCCGCATAACGATTCCAGGCATCGCTCCGTGAAATGCGAGCTGCCGCGCCAGCCATGCCGATACTGGCGTCTTCCCCGCTCCGCCCACCGCAATGTTGCCGACGCTCACCGCCGGGATGGACGCGGTGCGCACGCTCAGGCGTCCGCGGTCGTACAGCTCGTTGCGCAGGGCAACGACTCCACCGAAGAGGCCAGCAGCCGGACGCAACGCGCCCCTCAGCGCCGCGCCAAGGTGTGATTCGCTGCGCCATGCACTCACCACGCGCCGGGCTCTAACCACCTGCGAGCGCCTCGATCGCTCGCATCGCCGCTTCCAGCCGGGGCGCTTCGGCGGCGGCCGCGCGCGCGGTACTGCCTGCCACAGTGAGCGGGTCGCCATATACGACTGTGATCCGGGCGAACGGCTTCGGCACCACAAAACTGTCCCAGCTGTTCATTCGCCATGCTCGGGATGCATTGACCACCAAAGGGAGTATCGGTGCGCTGGCCCGTGCCGCAGCAACCAGTACGCCGGGTTGGCAGATACGGGCGGGGCCGCGGGGCCCGTCCGGCGTGACCGCCGCCTCCTCCCCGTTCTCCAGAGCCCTCGCCAGCGCCAGCAGCGCTCGCTCGCCGCCTTTCTTCGTCGAGCCGCGTACCGTCTGGTAACCGAGGGCGTGCGCGACCCGGGCGATGATCTCGCCATCACGATGTGCGCTGACCAGCAGGCGAACGCCCTCGCCACGGTGAAGCCAGATGAGGGGGAGGAGGTGTCCGTGCCACAGCGAGAAGACGAACGGCTCGTTCCGCCCGCGAAGCGCCATTAGTGCCTCGCGATTGCGGAACTCATAACGCCAGGTGGACGCAAGCGCGCGCAGCAGCGGCTTCCCCGCAGCAATCGCGACGCTTCCCTCCCAGCCGAGCTCTCCCCGGCGGCTCACGCCGCCATCCCGCTCGCCATTTCGGCCACGCGCTCGGCGGCACCGGGCGTGCCGAGCCGTCCGCGAACTTCAGCGAGCGCTGCCGTTATCTCGCGGCGGTGGTCTCCCGGCACCAGCAGCGGTGACAGTGCGTCTGCCATCGCGTCCGGCTGTACAGCGTCCTGTACGAACTCGCGCGCAACCTCGCGGCCGGCGACGACATTAACGAGGGAAATGTGCGGAATCCGTACCAGACGTCGTGCGAGCATGTATGACAGGGTGCCCGCCCGATAGGCGACGATGAGCGGACATCCCGCAATGGCAGCCTCGAGCGTCGTCGTTCCGCTCTTACACAACGCCGCGTCCGCGGCCCTGAGCAGCGTCAGCGACGATCCATGCACCTGCCTGTAGGGAATCTGCCCCACCTTTGGCTCGAGTCCCTGAGCGGTGCTGACGACGACCTGCAGCCCGGGGTGCCTTCGCTCCAGCAGACGCGCCGTCTCCGTGAACGGGGTCGAATGCCGCTCGACCTCCTGTGCCCGGCTACCCGGGAACACTGCGAGGACGGGACGATGGTCATCCAGCCCTAGCTCACGACGCGCGTCCTCCATCGATGGCAGGTACTCCACCCGGTCCAGCAGTGGATGGCCGACGAACCGCGCGTCTATGCCGTAGCCACGGAGTAGCTGTTCCTCGAATGGAAGGATCACCGCTGCCCGTGTCACAACACGCGCCAGCTTGGGAAGCCGCGAAGCGCCCCACGCCCACACCTGCGGAGTGATGTAGTACAGCACGGGGACATGGCGCGCGGCTGCCGCGGCGGCGACCCGGATGTTGAACCCGGGATAGTCCACCAGTACGACGAGTGATACCGTCCCCGAATCGAGCCGCTGCTTGATGCGCGACATGATGCGTGCGTGTCGCGGAACGTGACGGAGCACCTCCACGAAGCCCATGACACCCGAGGCGTCCTGCTTCACGAACAGGTGCACGCCCGCCGCTTCCATCCCCGGCCCCCCGACCCCAGTGAGATGGAGGTCAGGACGGAGCCTTCGAAGCGCGGCTGCAAAAAGACTGGCATGCAGGTCGCCCGAGGTCTCTCCGGTCACGATCAGTACTTCGCGCACAGCACCGCCTCGGCGCTACGGGGTTCGGCCGCGTCCAGTGGAGTCACGAAGCGGGCGCGTGCCCACGCAGGGACGGCAGCGTCCTTTCGATCTCAGCGACTATCCGGAGAGCCACCGATAGTGCGCGCCGACCGTCCTCGCCGGTGACCGGCGGAGGCGCCACGCCCCTGACGGCCGCCGAGAAGCTCTCCAGTTCCAGGCGCAGGGCGTCGTCCTCAGGCGCGTCAACCGGAACCCGCTCGACGAAATCGAACGGCTGCGCCGCTCCCGAGACGAGCGTCGCCGGGTCGAAGTCATCGCGCAGGCGGAAGAACTCGCCGCTGCCGGCCGCGAGGTCGAGCGACATGTACCCGTTCCTCTGGAAGATCCGGATCTTACGCATCCGCTCCCGGGAGATGCGGCTCGCGGTGATGTCTGCGATCGCACCGGAAGCGAACGTGAGGCGCGCATTGGCTATGTCCACCGTCGAAGTGAGCACCGGCACGCCGAGCGCGCTCATTGCGACCACGTCCTCTCCTGCCAGAGCGAGAACCAGGTCGATGTCGTGAATCATGAGATCCAGCACTACGGCCACGTCGGAACCGCGAAGGCTGAAAGGGGCGAGGCGATCGCTCTCGATGAAGCGGGGCTCGTGCACGTGCGGAAGCGCCGCACGGATGGCCCGGTTGAACCGCTCAACGTGTCCTGTCTGTACCACCGCTCCCGTCCTGCGGGCGATGTCGAGTAACTCATCCGCCTCTTCCAGCGTGGCGGTGATGGGCTTCTCGAGCAGAACGTGCCTGCCCCGTTCCAGTGCGGCCGACGCAACTGAAAAGTGCGATGGCGTTGGTACCGCGACGGTAACGGCGTCCACATCCCCCAGCATTGCGTCGAGGTCCTGGTAAGGGGTGAGTCCCAGCTCTTGCGCGACCTCGCTGGCACGCTCCGGTCGCGTGTCCACGAACCCCCTGAGGTCGAAGCCTTCGAGACCCTTGAGCAGCCGTGCGTGGTGAAAACCAAGACTGCCGACGCCCACAACGCCGACCCGCGGCGGCGCGCTCAGACCACTACCCCACGTCCGCTCGCCTCCAGAAACCGCACGAGCTCGCGCACTTCTTCCGAGCTGTTCAGCTCCTGCTGCATGCGCTCCAACGCCTGCGTGATGTTTAGTTCGGAGCGGAAGAACAGTCTGTATGCCCTCTTCAGCTCGCGGATCGTCTCGTCGCTGAAGCCGCTGCGCTGCAGCCCGACTGTGTTGAGGCCGTACAGCTGCACCGGGTTCCCGACCGCCTTGATGAATGGCGGGATGTCCTTCGATACGCGCGAGCAACCGCCGATGAACGCGTGCCGCCCGATCCGCACGAACTGATGGACGGCAGTCAACCCGGACAGTATTGCCTTGTCGTCAATCTCCACGTGCCCGGCCAGCTGCACGCCGTTGGCGAGAATCACGCCATCGCCTATGCGGCAATCATGCGCCAGATGCACGTATGTCATGATGAAGGCGTCGCGCCCGACGACCGTCTTCAGGGAATGCGCGGTGCCGCGGTTGATCGTGGTGTACTCGCGGATCACCGTTCCTTCACCGATCTCGACTGTCGTATGCTCGCCGCGGAATTTGAGGTCCTGAGGCTCACCGCCAAGAACGCTGCCGCTCCCGACCCGCACCCGGGGAGCGAGGATCACGTCGCGTTCGAGCGTTGCACGGGGAGCGATCACACAGCCGTCACCCAGCACACATCCGGGACCAATCAGTGCGAAGGGGCCGACCTCGACGTCGCTGCCGAACTCGACCGAGGGATCGACGACTGCGGTGGGGTGGATCCCCCCGGTCACCGGTCGCGCACGATAGCGGCCATGTCGGCCTCGGCCACGATCTCACCCTCGACTTTTCCCACGCCGTGCATCTTACAGACAGATCCCCGAATCTGGATGATGTCGAGCTCGAAGCGGATCTGGTCACCCGGCTTCACCGGCCTTCTGAACTTCACGTTGTCGAGTGACATGAAGTACACGACCTTCGATTCCGGGTCGTCCACCGTGCCCATGAGCAGCATCCCGCCGACCTGAGCCATCGCCTCTATGATCAGCACGCCGGGCATGATGGGATGTCCCGGGAAGTGCCCCTGGAAGAACGGCTCGTTGATCGTGACGTTCTTCAGGCCGACGATGCGCTTGTTCTCCTCGATCTCCAGGATCCGGTCCACCAGCAGGAACGGATACCTGTGCGGGAGCGTTCTCATGATGTCTTCTATCGTGTACACGCGGCTCTCCTGCCTGGCGACTTTGATCATTTCCCGCACCAGAGTCACCGTCCCGCGATGACTCGGCTTCACAGCAGTGATGCGCGCCCTCACGCGGGCGCCAACCAGCGCAAGGTCACCGAGGCAGTCCAGCGCCTTGTGCCGCACGAACTCGTCAGGCCACTTGAGACCGCCGGGCGAGATCACTCCGGTCTCGTCCAGCACGATCGAGGTCTCCAGTGTTGCCCCCTGAATCAAACCGCGTTCACGGAGCATCTCCACCTCACGAATGAATCCGAACGTTCTCGCGGGGATGAGATCGCGTTTCGGATCGTCCCCCGCGATGCGGAACCGCCCCTGCTGCCGCCCAATGAGTGGGTGAGGAAACTCGACGGTCACGTCGAGCGACAGCTCATCCGCGGGAGCCGCCTCGTACACCGAGTCGCCGTCGATGACCCTTACCGATTCGCCGAGGTCGAGGAAGCGCACTCTGCCGCCATTCTCCCGCACCCCGACGGTCTGAATCGCCTCGAAGAAACGGGCTGCGCTGCCATCGAATATCGGCGGCTCGGGCGCGTCCAGAGCGACCACCACGTCGTCCACTCCCGCAACCATCAGGGCGGCGAGCACGTGCTCGACGGTGTAGAAGATCGCGTCACCGCTGGCCAGCTGCGTCCGCCTTTCCGTCTCGGTGACGTACTGGACCCTGGCGGGCACTCGCGGCCTGCCGGGGAGGTCGGCACGCTCGAAGACTATCCCTTCGCTTCCGTTGGCTGGCCTGAACTCCAGAGTACAGGGGCGCCCGAGGTGCAGACCGATACCAGTGAGCGAGATGGGAGCCGCGATCGTTCGACGTGTCACTGCCCCCGCTCCTCCAGCAACCGCTCGAGCCGCCGGATGATCTGAGACAACCGCAGCACCGCCGCGGACGCACGCAGCGACTCCCTGTGTGGCCGCGCGGGATATCCGGACCAGCTCTCACCCGCGGGCACGTCCCCGAACACCCCCGACTGGCCCGCTATGCGCGCGCCCGCACCGATCGTGAGGTGCCCGCCAATCCCCGCCTGCCCGGCCACCACCACACCATCCTCGATCTGCGTCGAGCCGGAGACACCGACCTGTGCAATGAGCAGACACAGCCGTCCGACCTTCACGTTATGCCCGATCTGCACGAGGTTGTCGATCTTCGTCCCTGCGCCGATCACGGTGTCGTCAATGCTGCCGCGATCTATCGTCGTGTTGGCACCGATATCGACGTCATCGCCGATGATGCACCTCCCGATGTGCGGCACCCGCGCGTGCTGGCCGTCGCGAAAGACGTATCCGAAGCCGTCGCTGCCCACCCGCGCGCCGGACTGCACGATGACGCGCTCGCCGATCTCCGTGCCAGAATACAGCGTGCTGTGGGCGTACAGCGCCGAATCACGGCCCACGCGCACTCCATCTCCCACGACGGCGTGCGGCCCTATCCAGACCCCCTCGGCGATGCTCGCCCCGGCTCCGATGACGGCGTACTCCTCGAGCGTTGCGCCTTCGCCGATCGTCGCTCCACGCCCGATACTCACGGTGGGGTGCACACCGGGGTTGCGGGCAGGCGGACTGTGGAACTGCGGAAGCAGCGCGAGCACGGCTTCATGCGGCTTCGGCACGACGATCACGGCGCCGGCTCCGCTCCTGGTGGCAGCCAGCTCGGGCGAGACCAGCAGCACGCCGGGGTGAGCTTTCTCGGCAAGTTCCGCATAGCGGGCTGAAGCCAGGAAGCTCACGTGCGTGCGCTCGGCCCGGTAAAGCGGTGCCACACCGGAGACGATTGTCGAAGCATCGCCGCGAAGCTCGCCGCCGACCAGGTCGGAAACGGCACCAGCGGTGATGGCGCTCACGCCATCACCGCTGGTGCCGACTCTCCGGGGAAGCGACTCACTACTGTCTTGGGCGTGTCACTCCTGCCGGTTGCTGCTGCATCGCGGGCGAGCTGGACGCCGACGGCGGTCCGGCCGCACGCAGCCGTGTAATCACGGCCTGTGTGATGTCGAGCGTCGTATCCGCAGCCACAATGGACTGGCCCTGAGACGCGACGTCGAATATGAAGGCATACTGCCCTTCAGTACGCACAGCATCGATCACGCGGTTGATCTGTTCCATTATCGGGCGTATCAGCTCGGCCTGTCGTCGCTGCATCTGCTGGTTCAGCGTGTCGGCGCGACTCTGGAACTCCGATTCCCTCGTCTGCAGAGCGGTTGCCCGCTGCTGACGGACGGGAGCGGTGAGCGAGGCCTGCTCCCGATCGAACGCCTCTGCCATTGTCCGGAGTGAATCCTCCATCCGCTGCAGCTGCTGCCGGTATGCGCCTACCTCGCGCTCGAACTGCTGCTCGGCCTCAGCGCGACCCGGCGCCTGGTCCATTATGACCTGGGAATTGATGTAGGCGATGCGCAGAGAGGTTGTCTGCTGTGCGGCCGCCGGTGCGGCGAGCGCTCCGAGAGCCAGCAGCGCCACCGCGCCTCCGACGATTACACGCATTTAAATCTCCTGTTATCGTAAAGTTGTTCGACTCGTGATGATTGCAAACGGGTACAGCCGCCGCGAGGCTGTTCGTTTCGCGGCATCCTCCTTCTAGAACAGCCTAGAACAGCTGGCCCAGC
>CAZOAT010000030.1:22839-26430 GCA_964577965.1 uncultured Gemmatimonadaceae bacterium
AACAGCCTAGAACAGCTGGCCCAGCTTGAAGTGCAGCTTCCACCCCGGGTCCCGTTCACCGAAGTTGTTCACCCGGTCCAAAGCGTACCCCAGGTCGAGTCCGATCGGTCCGAGTGGGCTGATGACGGCCGCGCCGACACCGACACTGCGGAACAGCCTCGTCGGGTTGAACGCCCTCGGACTGTGCCAGACGTTGCCGCCCTCGAAGAACGAGTGCAGGTACAGCATCTGCGACAGGCGCAGTCCCAGCTCGGCGGTGCCCGTGAAGTATGAATTCCCAAACGAGCCCCGCTTGGCGCTCGTCTCCCCCGCGGTCGGATCGAAACCGCTCGGCGTGATGGAGAACTCCTCATAACCGCGCAGCTGCTCGCCGAACTGCGTGCCACCGACTGTGAACGCCTGCGAGTAAAAGAACGGTCCCGGATCGCCGAAAACCGCACCTGCCCGCGCCGAGAGGCCGAACACCAGCTGTATCGGCTGTCCGGTGAACACCGGATTACCGAACGAAGCCAGTGGCGCGTAAGACCGAAGATCGGTCGTATACCGCTGGAAGTCGCTGGTGCCGCCGAGGGGCCCGCCGTTGAACTGGGCGCTGAAGGTCTGCAACCCGCCGTCCGTGGCGAAGGGTAGCCCGATTCGGGTGTCGTGCGTTCCGGTCAACCCCAGCGTGGATCGGAAGCAGCTGCGACAGGCAGAGCCTACGAGCGAGCCCAGCAGCGTCTCGTTCTCGTCCTTGTAGCGCACAGCCTCGCCGCCGTACGAAACGAAGATCCGGCTGTAGAATGACCGCGGCACGGGAAACCCGAACTGCAGCTGTCCGCCGGTTCGCGTGCTCTGCCCCAGGTCGGCTATCCGGAAGCGTGAGCGCGTGTGGTACCCGGTGATGGAGCCCGAGATACGCGACTGCCGGATGTTCGGATCGCTGTACGTCCCCTGGAAATCGTTGATGTAGCGGCCGAACTGCCAGTTCACCTGTGCCCGTTTGCAGCGGCCGAAAAGGTTTGGCTGATCCACGCCGATGAAGCCACCCAGGCCGGTACCCTGCCCCATCGAGGCGCCGAAATTCAGCTGGCCGGTCCTTTTCTCCTTGACATTGAAGATGATGTCAACATCACCTTCCTCGCCCGCCTGGCGGGTATCCGGCGCCGGTAGCGGCGTCTCGAAGAAATTCAGATTGGAGACGTTCTGATAGCTGCGGATCAGCGCATTTCGATTGAATACCTGCCCCGGAATTATCACCAGCTGCTCCCGGATGCAGGTCTCTGACGTGTAGTCGTTCCCAGCTATGTCGATGCGATTGATGATCGCGGGAGAGCGCTCGTCGATCTCCCAGCGGAGGTTCACCGTCCGTACCGGATCCTCGCTCGGGACACGTTCGACTATCGGGTTGATCCGCGCATAGATGTATCCCTCATTGCTGTACGCCTCCATGATCTTCTCGTGCGCCTCTTCCCAGCGCCCAAGGTCGAAGGTGTTCGGCGGATTGCGATGGGGCCGGCGCAGAAGAGCGATCGTGCGCTGGGCTATCGTCGGACCCTCGTCCCCGAAGGGGTAGAACTCGCGGAGTGCGTCGGTCGGAAAGCGGCGGTTCCCGAGGATCTCGAAGCCACCGATCATGTAGCGCGGACCTTCACTGACGTGCAGCTCGATGAGGCCCTTACCCAGCCCCCTGTCCACGATGAGTGTGTCCGAGACCACCCGGAAGTCGATGAATCCGCGACTACCGTACAGGCCGGGAATGCGCTCGCTCAGATCCTGAGCGAACTCGATCTCGCTGAACTCTCCTTTGCGTGTGAAGAGAAAGCCTTCCGGCTTCGTCTGCATCACGCTGACGATGTCTTCATCCGAGATCTGCTCGTTGCCGACGATCCGGATGCCGGAAACCGCAAGGCGCCGTCCTTCCTCGACCACGTATCTGATCCGTATACGGTCGTCCACGATTGTCGTTTCGGGCGTGATCGTCGCGAGATAGTAGCCGCGCGACTCGTACAGCGAGTCAGCCCGGGCCAGGGCATACGCAACGCGCGCCGGATCGAGCGGCTGGCCGATCGGCAACTCCAGGCGCTCGCGGACATCTCTGACCGAAACACGATCGACCCCTTCGACGGTGAAGTCGGCGAGCACCGGACGCTCGCGGACTACGATGACGAGAGTCGCGCGCTGGGTCTCGTCCAGCACGCAATCCAGCGTGACGTCGTCGAACTGCCCCGTCTGGAACAGCGCCCGTATCGCGCGCTGTACGTCCAGATAGCCGACCTGAGTGCGCGGCGTGATCCCTGCCGTTCCGCGGACCTGCTCCGTGGTGACGCGGGAGTTGCCACGCACGTCTATCGAATCGGGACGGGAGCATGGGCCCGTCCCGTCCTGGGCAAGGGCGGATGAGGAAACCGTCAGAAACGCGAACAGCAGGAGTGAGCTAAGTCGCTGCATCCCCAAAATATACACGGCAAGGGTTGTGATAGGCCTGACCTGGAAAGCACCCCGATGGCGCACGCGGAACCGAATGTTAGACACCTGTGGACAGCCAGAGGTTCAGCGAAAAGGTTACCCGGAGGCCAATCCCGGTCCGACCGGAAGCAACCAGTCACGATGCCATGACTGACCGCATTGAGATACCGCTGAGAGAGATCGACATTCGCGTGTCCCGCGCGTCCGGCCCCGGCGGGCAGCACGTGAACAAGGCCTCCTCCCGCGTGGAACTTCACTGGAACGTTCGCGACTCGACCGTGCTCACCGACGACCAGCGGCAACGGCTCCTCCGCAAGCTCGAGTCACGCCTCTCGGCCGAAGGAACGCTGCGGGTAGTCGCCGCAGCCACACGCAGCCAGCATCGGAACCGTGAGCTGGCCGAGCAGCGGCTCCATGACGTGGTTCACCGTGCGCTGGCAGTGCCTAAGAAGCGCCGGACCACTGCTCCGACGCCAGCATCCCGTGAGGCCCGACTGGCCTCGAAGCACCGGCACTCCGAGAAAAAGAAGCTCCGACGCCTCCCCCCGGACGAATGATCCGCTCGTCCTCAACATCAGAGTTCGATGCGCGGTTCCGACCCGCGCCGGCGACGTCTTCAGAACGGCGTGCCGGCTCGCGGCTGTATCCGCGGTACCCGGCGACTCCGTACCCCCGGAGCCGGCGACGAAGTCAGTGCAATGAAAAAACCCCGCGACTCGAATGAGCCGCGGGGCTTCCGTTGCTGCAGACGGCTACGCCGGGCTGGCGGGGGTCAGAACTTTGAACTCGAGCTTGTCCGCGTCCGGCAGAGCGTCTATCTCGACCTCGTCGCCCCTGGAGAACTCTCCAAGCAGGATCTTCTCCGACAGCGGGTCCTCGATGTAGCGCTGGATCGCCCGCTTCAGCGGTCGCGCGCCATACTTCTCGTCGGAGCCGTTCTTGACGAGGAACGACGTCGCGGCGTCCGACAGTCGCAGCGTAATCTCATCTTCGGCAAGTCGCTTCTGCACTTCGCGCAGCATGATGGCCACGATCTGGCGGATGTGCTCCTCGTATAGCGGGTGGAACACGATCACGTCGTCCACCCTGTTGAGGAACTCGGGGTTGAAGACACGCTGCATCTCCTCCTTGACGGTCGCCGAG
>CAZOAT010000031.1:0-25969 GCA_964577965.1 uncultured Gemmatimonadaceae bacterium
GTGAATGTGTGAGTGCGCGTGGCTGTTCGCACGCGCGAAAGGTAATTCCGAGTCGTTACGGCGGCCCCATGAACATGAAGCCGGGGGCACCGTCGCGCGGACGGAACGGCTGCCTGATCGCCTCGGGTACCTTCGCCCACTGCTCCGGCGTGAGGATTCGCTGCGCTTCGCGCACCGCCCGCACCGCCATCTCCCGTCCTTCACGCACTCGCGGCTGAAGCTGCGCTCCGAAGCGGGCAGGATCCGGGCTGCGCTGAGTACTGAGCTTGGCGAGCAGTGCGGCGATCGCCCCCACGAGGGTGTCCGCCTGCGTCTGGAAGGAGTCCCGCGCCGCGACCAGCCGGGCCTGCTGCTCACCGTTCAGATTGAGCTGCGCCGAGTCTGCGGTCTCCAGAATGTCGCGGAACGCATTCGGTATGGTACGCGCCATCCGCTGGCGAATCGCGTCCCTGCCAGCCTGGCCGCCGGCCGCGCCGCCGGCAACGACGCGGCGGAACTGGGCCTGGACCTGATCGGCGCCCAGAGTCATTCGCGCCTGCAGAGCGAACAGGAACGGCACGCGGAAGCCGCCCCGCTGGCCCGTCCCTCCGAAATTCTCGTTCACTTCGTAGCGGAAGGACTGCGACACGGGATCGAATCCCCGTACGTACAGCAGCGTGCGATCGACGAATGCCGGCTGCCCCCACCCCCGCAGCTTGTCAGTGCTGTGCAGCAGCTGGTCGATCCCCGCAAGGACGTTCAGCGCCAGTACGGAGATCGTGAGCCGGCCGTCCAGGCCGAGCGCAGCGGGGCGGATGTTGAACTGCAGGTCGAGCGACGGAGTCCACGGCCCGCCACACGAGTTCCGCTCCGCTATCCTGCCGAGCTGCCTCTGCAGGCACTCGCGCGCAGCGCCCGGGCCGGACGACAGCAGCCGCGACATCGCACCCGACAGCACCGTATCCGCAGCCGTTACAGAGTCGGTCGGATCGAAAATGAACGCGCGGTCGTTCCGCAGCCCATCGCCGTTGATGTCGCCCCCAACGAGCGGCGAGTAGCGGGACCCGGATATGACGCGTCCGATCGCGGTGATGTCGATCCAGGTCCGGAATCGGTAGCTGACCGTTCCCAGCATCGAATGCCGACGGGCGATGCCACTCCGCCCCCACTCACCCCGGTTCGGATTTCCGGCTGTCGTCCCACTGCCACCACCGAAAGCGCCGCCTGGCAACACTTCGCCCCTGAACCCGCCGAGTGACGGCGAAGAGAATCCCTGCGCCTGGTCGCGGGAGCCCGCGACCGTGTACGACAGGTTGAACTGCACACCGCGGAGGAGCATTCCGTTGAATGAGGTCGTCAGCTGCTTGGTGTCGGACGACAGCGCCGACACGACCTCGCTCACCCGGCCGAAATCGTTGTGAATACGCGAGGCATTCAGCGACGTCGCTCCGGTAGCTGGTATGATGCTGCCCACTGGCACATAGACCGGGCGCGCGGCTTCAGCTGGAAGGGAGAACTCGGGTACAGTGTCGAGATTCATGTCACGCGCCCCCGACAGCGAAATGCCACGTGCGTAGCTGGCGTCCACGTTGAGCGTGTACCGCTCCGCGATTCGTCTCGTCACTCCGAGCGAGGCGCGCCAGGCTCGAGGCGCCCCGAACGACGGATCGAAAACGGTCACGTCGCGTCGCTGTCCTGTCGGCACACCCGACAAGCCGCCTGCGCAGGAAGTCGGAACCGCGCCTTCGTCCAGCAGGTAGGCGCGCCAGTCAGGCACAGGGACGCCTGCGCCAATGCAGGTCAGCTGCGACTGTCCGTCCACGAGCCCGGTTGCGTTACGGGCAGTGGCGAACAGCTGGGAAGACGCGCGCCCACGAAACTCGCCGGCACCGCCGCGAATCGTGAGCGTGGGCGGACCGCCGATGTCCGGGAAGATACTCCAGGTGAAACCAGCGCGGGGACTGACGCGCACGTCTGATGGAAAACGGTCGGTTCGTCTGCCGAACAGTGCTTCGACTTCCGGGTTGTGCTCAGGCGCGTCCGGATAGCGTGACCATTCGAGCCGCAGACCGTACACGAACTGGAGAGCCGGGCTCCTGCGCCAGGCATCGCCAACGTAAAGCGCCATGTTGCGTGTCGCCGACCGGCGATCGCTCGCCCGCAGAGTGCGCGTGTACATCGCTGCCTCGCCAGCCTCGAACTCCGCCAGTGAGTTGAACGTGAACGTTCCCCAGCGGTTTGGGATGAAACCAACTGAGGAGCGTTCCTCGTTGATGAGCCCGCCCAGCTTGTAGCGGTGTCCACCACGGCGCGAGAGGAGGGAAATCTCGTCACTAAGCTCGAACAGCGAAGAGCGTGTCTCCTGAGGGAGTGACGGATTGCCACCGAACGTCAGCGTCGAGATCGAGCGCGTGTTGTCGTCGAGACTTGACCCGACGAGCACCCGTCCGTCCGGAACGTTCAGGTACGAGGTCACATCGCGCTTCTCTCCTGACCCGTAGGCGCGCAGCTCGTTGATGAAGCTGCCCGACGTGGAGATGAGCTGCAGCATCCCGCCGCGACCAGAACCGCGGCTGTCGCCTCCGTTATGCGGCACCGAGGTGGGTGAGATCCTGCTCGGCTCCTGCGAGAAGAGCCGCCAGTCACCGCGCAACATCAGCGTATGGGCGTCGGTCACGTGGTAATCGAAACGCAGCAGTGCCGAGCCGTTGTCACCAACCCGCCGCCCCGGACGCGCTGCAAGCATCGGTGGCAGGGACAACTGGTCGAGGATCCCCACGAAGCGGGAAACGGAATCGGGATGCGCGCCGAGGCGCTGGAGCGTGAGCGGATCCGCCGCGACGAGCGACAGAACCTCGTCGGTCCGCCGGTTCCACTGAAAGGCGCCGAAGCCGAACGCCCGGTCACGCATGAATGGCCCGCCGAAGCCAAGGCTGAGCTGGTTCTGCCGGTACTTCTGCGTGAAGCCCTCAGGGTTGCCCGCGAACTCCAGGGACGGGTCGCGAAGCGAGTAGTTCACGGACGCCTGGAACTGGTTGGTGCCACCGCGCGTCGTGGACGTCACCTGTCCGCCGGTGAACTGTCCGCGCGCGACGTCGTATGTGCTCGTCACGACCCGCGTACCGCGGATGGCCTCCTGGGGGACGCCGCCCGAACCGAAGCTGAGCCCATCCAGAGTGATGCTATTCTGGTCGGGCGACTGGCCGGCGACCGAGAATGATGCGTGGGTCGAGTCGGTGGCGGGGACGCCGATTACGCCGGGGGCGAGCGTAGCCAGCGCGTTCAGGTCGCCGGCATCCACCGGCATGCGAGACACCGTTCCGGCGGGGAGATTTCGCTCGGTGCCTCCAGCAGCCGGCGGTTGGAACTGGGCCCGGGGTCGAATCCGGCGCGCGACAACTTCCACGGTGGCGAGCTGTGTTGCGACCCTGCCCATCGTCGCATCGGCGACCAGCCGGTCCTCGTCTCCCTGCCGGGCCACTGCGCGGGTCACAGGCGCCATACCAAGGTGGGCAATCGACAGTGCGTATGTGCCGCCGCCGTCAGGGAAGACAACGGTATACCGGCCGTCGTCATTCGTCGTGGCCCTTCGCGTCACGCCGGTCTCCTGGGAGGTCACCTCGACGCGCGCTCCTGCGAGCGGCGTGCTGTCTGGGCCGACCACCTGCCCCATGATGATGTCAGTGGTTCCGCCGACCTGCGCCGGCAGCGGCGAAGCGGCAAGCAGCGCAGCGGCTGCTCCGGTCAGTAGAAAGCGCAATCTTCCCATGGCCCCGGGCGCTGTGAAGGAGGTTGGCTGCATCGGCCTGGAAGCGTGGGAGCGCACATCCCGTTCAGCTACAGGCTGGAACTCCACCACGATTGTCCCCGCTGCCGGTTGATGCGCACCCGTTCCGTGGCAACCGAGGTTCTCCTGTCCCCGAAGGCATCCTCCCCTCTGACAGGATGGGGGACTACTTTCGACCGAGCTCTGTGAGCGCGCTCTTGATCAGCTCCGGCACGGCGCCGCCATGCCCCGCAGCCAGTGCGGCGCGAACCGCGCGCTCCGCTTCAGCCGCGGTATATCCGAGTGACACCAGCGCCTTCAGGGCATCCTCGGAGCCGGCGACCGCTGGCCGGGGCGGTCCGTCCACGCCACCGAGCCCGTCGAGCTTGTCCCGGAGTTCCAGTACCAGCCGCTCGGCTGTCTTCCGACCCACCCGGGGCACGCGCTGGAGGACCGCTATGTCACTGGCACGGATCGCCTGAACCAGGCGATCTGCTGCGAGTGCGGACAGAAGACTCAGCGCCAGGGCCGGCCCGACGCCCGTCGCGCCGAGCAGCTTCTGGAACAGCTTCTTTTCCAGCTCCGACTGAAACCCGTACAACTGCCACCCATCTTCCCGCGCGACAAGGTGCGTGGGGAGTTCCACCGCTTCGCCCGGACGCGGAAGTTGCTCGAATACCGAGAGCGGGATCAGCAGCTCGTACGCGACCCCTCCCTCCGTTAGCACCTCGATCCGATCGACGTCGCGCGCGACGAGAGTACCGCGAACGCGGGATATCACGTGGCGAGCGGCGTCCGCGATACGGGAGTACGCGACAGGGGCGTGCGCGCCACTTCTGCGATGCGCCGGAGATGACCACTCATGGCGTGCGTAAGGGCGACTGCCACGCCGTCAGATGCGTCCGCAGGCTGCGGCGGTGACTTGAGCCGCAGGAGCTGTGTTACCATGAACTGAACCTGCGGCTTGGTGGCTGCTCCCGTCCCTGCGACCGCTTTCTTTATCTCCGCGGGCGGATACTCGGCCACTTCCAGCCCCGCATGTGCGCCAGCCAGGAGCACTACCCCCCGCGCGTGTCCGAGGACGACAGTCGTGCGGACATTGCGCGAGTAGAAGACGTCCTCCACTGCCAGCGCCTGCGGCTGATGCCGGGCAATGAGCTCGCTGATCCCCTGATGGATCTCGTGCAGCCGGGTGTGCAGCGGCTCGGCCGTGGACGTGCGGATCACTCCGCACTCAATCAGCGAATATTTCCCGCCCACGGACTGTATCACTCCGTAGCCCGTGACCCCCGTGCCGGGGTCAACGCCGAGAATGATCACGCGTGGGCGAGCTGCTCCATGTCCACGTCGAAGTTCGACGCGACCTTCTGCACATCGTCCAGCTCTTCGATCTCGTCGAGGAGTTTCAGCAGCGCCTCGGCGTCCTTCCCCTCCACGCGGACGGTGCTCTTCGGGATGAAGGCTATCTCCGCCTCCCGTGGCTCTATCCCTCTCTCTTCCAGAGCCGTCTTCACCGAGTGCACCTCGGTTGGATCGGTCGTCACCGTGAACTGGTCCTCGTCGCGGGCGAAATCCTCCGCGCCCGCCTCGAGCGCGGCCTCCAGTGCGGCTTCCTCCTCGTACTTCGAGCCGTCGAGGTAGATCTGGCCCTTGCGCTCGAACATCCAGGCCACGGAATTTGCCGCGCCCAGATTGCCGCCATGGCGGGAGAGCGTGTGGCGGAGGTCCGCCACGGTGCGGTTCGGGTTGTCGGTCAGCGTGAAGATCATGAGGGCAGCCCCGCCCGGGCCATAACCCTCGTACGTGATCTCGCTGTACTCCACCCCTTCCAGCTCGCCGGTCCCCTTCTTGACGGCCCGTTCAATGTTGTCCTTCGGCATCGACGCCGCTTTGGCTGTCTCGATTGCCGTGCGGAGCCGCGGATTCCCAGCCGGATCGCCTCCACCCATTTTCGCGGCGACCGTGATCTCGCGGATGAGCTTCGTGAACTGGGCGCTCCGCTTGGCGTCAGCAGCCGCCTTGTAGTGCTTGATCTGTTTCCATTTACTGTGACCAGCCATGTTCTAATATAGGTAGCTGCGCTACCGACGAAGCTCGGCGGCGAGACGCTGCAGCTCGCCCATGGATCCGGCGTCGGTGATCTGCTCAAGTCGCTCTCTGACCAGATCGATTTCGGCCGCCATCTCATCGCGTGTGGCGCTCGCACTCGCGTTAATGGCCCGCAGAAGCAGCGTGCGCAACGCCGGCTCCAGCGGAAGGGACAGCAGCCAGATCCGCGCAGCCTCGGCTCGCTCACGACGCAGCTCCAGGGAGAGCTCGACGGGCGGCAGGAGGGCCTCAGCCAGCCGTGCCAGGGTGATGCAGGCAAGCACTGCTTCCCGCTCTCCGCCTACCGACGCACGGGTCGCGACCGCCGCCAGTTCTGCAAACTGGAACTGAACAGGCGCCAGAGCGTACGGTGGTGAGGCAAGCGGCAGAGTCATGCCGCGAATCTAGGCACGCCCAAACCGCCCGGCTACATTCGAAACCAGATGCCGCAGAATTCGAAGGCAGTTCTCTGGGTGGACGACGAGGCCGAGCTCCTCGAGTCCCACCGCATATTTCTGCGCTCCAAAGGCTACGACGTGGAGTGGGCGACGAATGCGGACGATGCCGTGGAGATGCTCCGCCGCCGGCCATACGACATCATGCTTCTGGACGAGCAGATGCCCGGTAAGCGGGGGCTCGAGGCCTATCGCGACGTACGGGAGCTGGCGCCGAACCTGCCCGTGGTGATGGTCACAAAGAGCGAAGAGGACACCACGCTCCGTGAGGCGCTCGGCGCCAACGTGATCGACTATCTGGTCAAGCCGATCAACCCGCGCCAGGTGCTCACCGTCATCACCCGGATTCTCGAGGGTGCGCGGATCAGACAGCAGGCCGTCGCCCGGTCGTTCGTAGAGCGTTTTCGCGAGCTGGAGCTGGAGCGTGAAGCCGTCCTCGACTGGCGCGGCTGGATTGCGCGGTACGACGAGCTGACCCAATGGGACGTGGACCTGGCCGCCGCGGGAGAGTCAGGGCTGTACGATTCTCTCCGCGCGCTGTACCCGCACATGCACCGGGAGTTTGCCGAGTACATGCGTACGGCGTACCCGGAGTGGCTGAGGGATCTCGAGGGAAGCCGCCCGCCGCTCTCGATAGATGTCGTCGGCGAGTTTCTTCTGCCGATTCTCCGCCGCGACGGCGCCGCGGTGCTGATCGTGGTGGACTGCCTGCGGCTCGATCAATGGCGGGTTCTCGAGCCGCTGCTGGCCACGGCATTCGATGTGGAAACGACGCATTACTTCTCGATACTTCCCACGGCTACCCCATACTCCCGTAACTCCCTCTTTGCCGGGCTGTTTCCCTCGGAGATCGCTGCACGGCATCCAGACTGGTGGCGCGCCCCGGACAATGAGGAGGAATCGCTCAACGCCCACGAGAAGGAGCTGCTCGAGCTGCACATCAGGGAGCTGGCCGGTCCGACCCCGGTGCGCTACCACAAGGTGTCGTCCGCGTATGCCGCGGACGAACTGGAGCGGCATCTCGGCAGCTCGATCGGCTCGGACGGGGTGAGTGCCTTCGTATTCAACTTCGTGGACCTCCTCACCCATGGTCGCAGTGAATCGCAGATCCTGTACGAGGTGGCACGGGACGAGATCGCCCTGCGCCAGATCACACGCCAGTGGTTCCAGCGCTCGGTGCTTCAGTCGCTTCTGAAAGAGGCGGCGCGCAGGGGACTGTCAGTCCTGCTGACCACTGACCACGGCTCGATTCACTGCAACACACCGGCAACTGTCTTTGCGCGTCGGGATGCAACGTCCAATCTGAGGTACAAGTTCGGCGAGGACATCCGGCCCGAGCGGTTCGATCAGGCGCTGCTGTTTCCGAAGGAGGAAACCCTGCGGTTGCCGCCGCACGGCCCCAAGACACACGCGCTGCTCGCGTCCGGTGATTGCTTCTTCGTGTACCCGACTAAACTTCGGGAGTATCAGAGCCGCTACCGGGGCTCCTTCCTGCATGGGGGCGTGACACCCGAGGAGGTAATTCTGCCGCTGGCTCTCCTGACGCCCCGCTGATTCGTGTACCGCCGGCTGCTGCCATTCCTTCGGCCGCACAGCTGGCGCCTTGGCGTCACGATCCTCTGCAACGTCGGCGCCGCACTGCTCGACGCGTTCTCTCTGGCGCTGCTCATCCCGTTCCTGAATACGCTGTTCGGGCAGCCGCCGATAAACCTGAGGGCCGGTTGGGTATCGGACCTACTGCAATCGACCGTCGGAGCTTTCCTCGATCCGGCGGATCAGATGGGATCGCTGCGCAACGTCATCCTCGTGATGGTCGCGACCATGCTCGTGAAGAACGCGCTGGTGTGGCTCAGTGGCCAGTTCGGCGCCACGCTGCAGGAATACGTAACGCGGGACCTGCGCAACGCGCTGTACCGCCACCTGGTGCACCTGCCTCTCGGGTTCTTCACGAGGATGAAGACCGGGCAGATCCTGTCGCGCGTGCTCACCGACACGGCCGAGACCCGTCTCGTCCTGACTCAAGTGGTCACGCAGTCGCTGCAGAGCGCCGCGATGGTGCTGGCGTACGTCGCGTTCCTCTTCGGCCTGTCGTGGCGGCTGACGCTCATCGCGCTGCTTGTCGCCCCACTTCTCATTGCCACGCTTCAGCCGATCCTTCGCAAGCTGCGGAAGAGGGCCCGCCGGCGCGGTAACGTCCACGGTGAGATGGCCAGCGTGCTGCAGGAGACGATCGGAGGGATACGGCTGGTCAAATCCTTCGCGGCTGAGCGATACGAGGAGGGGAGGTTCGTGGAGGGGAGCGAGCGCTATGCCGTAACAACAGTCCGTTTGACCCGCCTGGCGTTCCTCGCCCCACCCATCACCGAGATCATCGGAATGCTGGTGGCACTGTCGCTGCTATGGATCGGTGCCCGCGAGGTGCTGGTCGCCGGTACGATGTCCGGTGCCGACCTCATTGCGTTCCTCCTCTACGTGCTTCGCTTGCTCCAGCCGCTGAAGCAGCTGTCACAGGCTCCTACGACCGCCCAGTCCTCGCTGGCGTCTGCCGAGAGAATCTTTGAGGTACTCGACGTTCCCTCGGAGCTCCAGCAGGACACGGGTCGGCGGGGCGAAGTCCGCTTTGAGCGGGAGATCGCGTTCGAGAACGTGTCCTTCGCGTACGAGGTTGAGCCGGTGCTCCAGGACGTGACCTTTACCGCGGTCAAGGGCCAGGTGATCGCGCTCGTGGGGCCGAGCGGTGCCGGGAAGACCACTCTCGCCGATCTGATTCCACGGTTCTACGAGCCGGCTTCCGGTCGCATTACAATTGACGGCGTCGACACACGTGAAATCCGGCTGGGTGCGCTCCGGTCAATCATGGGGATCGTCAGCCAGGACACCGTACTGTTCAACGACACTGTCACGAACAACATCGCCTACGGTGCAGCCGGGCGCTTCACCCAGGCACAGATAGAAGGTGCGGCCCGTGCGGCGAACGCGGATCAATTCATCCGCGCCCTCCCTGAGGGTTACGACGCACTGCTCGGCGAGCGCGGGCTGCGTCTCTCCGGCGGCCAGCGTCAGCGGATAGCGATCGCAAGGGCGCTGCTTCATGACCCGCCCATCCTCATTCTCGACGAGGCGACTTCAGCGCTGGATACCGAGTCGGAGAGACTCGTTCAGGAGGCTCTCGACAGGCTGCTCCGGGGGCGCACCGTGTTCGTCATCGCTCACCGGCTGTCCACTGTTGCGCATGCCGATCAGATACTGGTGCTGGAGAGCGGCAGGGTGGTGGAGCGGGGAACGCATCAGGAGCTCCTTGCGCGGGGCGGGCTGTACCAGCGGCTGTACTCGATGCAATTCGGCAGGCCGGCGCTCTCAGCCGCCGGCGGCATCGCCTGATGCGTATCGCCTTTCTGACTACGGATCCCGACTGGACGGGTTCGGCGCGCGCTTTCGCGATGGCAGCTCGCGCGTTCGCCACAGCCGGGGACGATGTGCGATTCCTGGTGCCGCCTGACAGTCGCGTGCAGGAGCATCTGGCGCAGGAGCCGTACGTTGTGGAAGCGATCGATCTGGGCGGCTGGTGGCTGAGCCGTGCGCTGCGTCTCAGCAGGGTGCTGTCTCACCATCGCAGCGACGTCGTGTTCCTGCACACTGCGACCGAGCACATAGCGGTGGCTCTGTCTTCCCCTATTCGCGGAAAGCGCGGGGTCGTGCGGCGCATCCCATCCGGTGGTCGCGTGGAGCTCGGTTGGACTACCAGCCTCGCCTGCCGCCTTGCGCGTGCGGCCTTCCTCTTTTCCAGCGAGAAGGAGGCGAGGGAAGCGGTAATTCCGGCGAAGCTCGGCCCGTCGCTCGTCGCAACTCCCGGATTGAACCCGGTGGAGGCAGTTCCCGCTGTCCAGCCGGAGGCCGTGGGGGAAGCCGCGGCGAACGACCCGTATCACATCATCTGCATCTACGACGGTCTCAGCAGGGGGAGAACGGCCTTGCCGGTGCGCACGGTTGCGCTCATGGCACCGCGGCATCCGGAGCTCCGCCTTTCAATTGTCGGACCGGGGTCCGACGCCGAGGAGATTCGCATGCACGTCGCAGCACTCGACGTGCTGACCAGGGTCGATCTGCTCGGCGAGCGGGACGATCTGCAGCAGCTCCTGCGTGGTGCGACGCTCGGATGGATTGCGTGTCGTGGTGACGATGCGGCGTTTGCGATTCTGGATCTGATGTCTGAGGGGCTGCCCGTCGTGGCGCCTGACGACTCGGTCTCCGAGCGGTACGTGGCGGACGGTATAACGGGCATGATCGTGCGCGGCGAGGACGCGGCGCTTGCCGCAGGGATTCTCGCCGGAGTGATCGGCAACGCCAGACAGATCGCTGCGATGTCCCATGCGGCGCGCGTCCGTCTGACCCGGGAGTTTTCCGAGAACAGAATGCTGGAAGGTTTTGACGCGGCCGCGGCCGCGGTCCGCTCCGGCGGGCCGGGAGGCCGAACTGAGTACAGGCGTGCGAAGAATGGAGCGACGGAGAGTGCGTGAGACCCGGGCGGCTCCCGAGTGAAGAGGGCGCTTGCCCACCGGGCCGAGTTTTACGCGCTCCGCGGAGCGCTCGGGGTGTTGCGGCGCCTGAAGTGGGCCAGGGCCTGTCGTTTCGGCGAGCGGATTGGCGTGCTCGGTTATGCCCCGCTGGGGGTTCGCCGGGACGTCGTCGAGCGGCAGATCGCCGGTGCGTTCCCTGAGCTCGATCGGGAGGGAGTTCGCGATCTGGCCCGGCGATCGTATGCCCATCTCGGTCGCTCGACAATAGAGACGGCGCTTCTCTCCTCTCTGGGACGCGAGGGGATCCTCGCACTGGTGACGGAGGTCACCGGCTGGGATGCGATCGAGGAGGCGCACGCCGCCGGGCGTGGCATCGTGATCGTCAGCGGGCACTTCGGGAACTGGGAGCTCGCAGGCGCCTACCTCCCGGCGCGGGGCATTCCGATGGATGTGATAGTCCGGCGGCAGGCAAATCCGCTGTTTGACGAATTTCTCGATGCCACTCGTGCACGGCTCGGCATGAGCGTCGTGAGCGACTCCGAAGCCGTGAAGCGGACGCCCAGGGCGCTCCGGGAGGGGCGGGCAGTGGGTTTTGTCTCCGATCAGGGGCTGCTGGGGCTCGCATCGACCTTCGTCCCATTCTTCGGCCGCCCAGCACGGACGCCGCGGGGAGCGGCGGTATTTGCATTGCGGTTCGATGCACCGGTTGTCTTCGTAACGGCCGTCCGGCTCCCGGGCGGTACCTACCGGTTCGTTGCCGAACGTGTCGAGGTGCAGCTCACCGGCGATCGGGAGGCGGATTCGGATGCGATCGTGAGGCGATACACGGAGATACTCGAAGAGTGGGTGCGACGGGCGCCCGAGCAGTACTTCTGGCACCACCGGCGCTGGCGCCGGCAGCCGGAGGACACTCCGGCCGAGCTGCGTGATCCTGTCATGACGCACAGCCTGAGCTGAGCATGCTGGATCCGGTACAACGCTTACGATTCTTCAGAGACGCCAGGGCGCGCATCGGGCTGACGTTCGTGGTCCTGATCTGCCTGGCCGCAGCTCTCGCGCCGCTCATAGCGCGGCACGATCCGATCGCGATCGACCTGGTGCGCATGCTGGAAGGTCCGTCGGCAGAGCACTGGCTCGGTACCGACATTCAGGGGCGCGACGTATGGGCCCGTCTGGTGTACGGCGCGCGGATCTCAATTGCAGTCGGCGTGATCTCTCAGGGGATCGCGCTGGTGCTTGGTGTCGCGCTGGGACTACTTGCCGGCTACTACGGACGGTGGGTTGACGAGCTCGTGATGCGACTCGCAGACGTCACTCTCGCGTTTCCCACGCTGCTGCTGCTCATCGCGATGGTGGCAGCGCTGCAGCCTTCCATGATCGTGGTGTTCGCAACGATCGGCTTCGTGGGGTGGGCGGGGATGGCCCGGCTCGTGCGCGGTCAGGTACTTGTTGTTCGGCAGCTGGAGTATGTCCATGCAATACGTGCGCTTGGCGCCACCGACATTCGCATCATGGTCGTACACGTCCTCCCCAACGTCATCGCACCGGTCGTGATCGCCGCAACGCTTGGCGTAGCGGGCGCGATCATGGCTGAGGCGGCCCTTTCATTCCTCGGCCTCGGGATTCAGCCTCCGACACCGAGTTGGGGCTCCATGATTGCTGACGGGCGCGATCTCGATCAGCTGCGCAACGCGCCGTGGACGTCTGTATTCCCCGGACTCGCGATCGGCGCCTCAGTCCTTGGGTTCAATCTGCTGGGTGATGCCCTGCGCGATGCACTGGACCCGCGGCATGCGGAAATGGGCGCGGTCACGGCTCCCACGGAGAGTGTGCCGGTCGCCGCGAGTGCGTCGCCGGCCGCAGCGAAGCCGTGAAGGTACTCGTCCTTCTGCTGGCTGTCGCGTGCGGCACCAGCGACGTGCCAACCGGCGCCGAAAACGGAACGCCCGCTCCCGTCCAGCTGGCGCTGCAGGAAGTGGCAACCGGGCTGCAGCGGCCGCTGTATCTGACGGCGCCAGCAGACGACAACCGCCTTTTTATTGTCGAGCAGCCGGGCCGCATACGAATCGTCAAAGACGGGGAGCTGCTGCCGCAGCCGTTTCTCGACATCTCCTCCCGCATATCCAGCGGCGGAGAGCGCGGGCTGCTTGGTCTGGCATTCCATCCCCTATACTCGGATAACGGCTTCTTCTACGTCAATTACACGGACAACTCCGGTGACACGCGTGTGGAGCGGTACGCGCGCAGCGCAGATGCCGACGTTGCAGACCCGGAGTCGGGAGCGCTCGTCCTGACGGTTGATCAGCCCTTCGGCAATCACAACGGCGGTCAGGTTCTCTTCGGTCCCGACGGCATGCTGTACATCCCCCTGGGCGATGGCGGCTCGGGTGGCGATCCGCAGAACTATGCGCAGACCCTCAGCACCCTGCTTGGGAAGCTGCTCCGGATTGACGTCAACAGCGGGAACCCGTACGCAATTCCACCGGACAATCCGTTCACGGGTCAGGCGGGAGCGCGACCGGAGATCTGGGCATACGGGTTGAGAAATCCGTGGCGCACCTCGTTCGATCGTGGGAGCAACCTCTACTTCATTGCCGATGTGGGACAGAACCGCCATGAGGAGATCAACGCTGTGGATCGCACGGCCGCCGGGCTGAACTACGGCTGGCGCATCATGGAAGGGAGCAGCTGCTACAATGCGTCGTCGTGCGATCAGTCCGGTCTCACGTTGCCGATACACACTTACCCGACCAGCGGCGGCAATTGCGCCGTCACCGGCGGCTACGTCTATCGCGGATCGAGCATCCCCGAGATCGCGGGGCACTATTTCTTCACGGACCACTGCGCGGGAGGGCTTCGCAGTCTGCGCTTGGCCGACGGAAACGCGCAGGACGTCCGCGAGTGGGACGTCCGTTCCACCGGCAACGTCTCCTCCTTCGGAGAGGATGCAGCCGGTGAGCTGTACGTCGTCGGGCACGGCGGTACGGTTTGGCGGATAGTGAAACAGTAGAGTGAGCGGACCTCCGCAGATCACTCTGCGCCCGGCGGTCGAGGCTGACGTTCCCCTCATCGTCGAGCTGGTCCACGAGCTCGCCGCATACGAGCGCCTGGCTGAGGAGTGCGTAGCTGACGTGGAAACGGTGCGGCGCGCGCTGTTCGCAATGAAAGCCGCCCAGGCAGTCATCGCTGACGTCGACGGCGAAACCGCCGGCTATGCGCTGTTCTTCCGGAGCTTCTCCACCTTTCTCATGCGTCCGGGCATTTACCTGGAGGACCTGTACGTCCGGCCGGGGTTCCGTAAACAGGGAGTGGGATTCGCGCTGCTGCGGTATCTCGCGCGCCACGCGGTGGCGCAAGGCTACGCGCGCGTCGAGTGGTCGGTGCTGAACTGGAACCAGCTCGCGATCGAATTCTACGAGCGTATCGGGGCGGAGCCACTGGACGGATGGACGACCTTCCGACTGAGCGGACCGCCACTCGAGGGGATTGCTGGCCGTGCAACGGTCGCTGACCCTCAGTCGCAGGGCGGAGGGTGAAGCAGCATCCTCCTTCGCCCGTCGTCGCGGAATTCCTCGCATAGCAGTTCGGCGAGATCGGGCCGGTTAGGGCACGTTCCCTGCGGCCAGACCCCCACCGGGTCCACGACCACGCGTCCCGCGCCGACCGTGAAGCTGCCATCAGGTCTGATTCGAAAGTGGACGTCGGCCGGGCGCGGCCCTGGCGAGACGAGCAGCTCGATCCCTGATACTCCGAGCACCGACACATCCAGCGGCACCTCCCACCGCAGCAGCGCATTTCCGACGCTGTCAACCTCCAGCACGAACCGCGTGCCCAGCATGGGATGGTCATGCGGGATGGTCTGTACGAACGCGGATATCGCCGGGCTGCAGGCGTGATCGGTGACGACGAGCGCGAGTCTGGCGATCGCCGCTGAGTCGTGACCTGCCGGAAACAGCAGAGGCAGACCGTGCTGCTGGCGGTAAGCCTCGAGAATGCGCGCCTGCGCCCCGGGATCGGGAGGCAGACTGCCGATCACTGCCGCCCAGTCGTCACGATGCTGAACTACCCGTTCGGCTTCGGGGGCTGGCTCACCACTGCATCCGGCGAGGAGCGCCACGGTTCCGAGGCCGCGGCAAAGCGTGTTGCGGCCGCAGCTAACCGCCGAGCGATACCAGCGCGTAGTCCCTGGCTCCCTTGCGGAGGAGCAGGCGCCTTCCGGCAAGCAGTGTAACATCGGCTACCGCTGTGTCGGGCGTCACGCGCACGCCATTGACGTACGCACCGCCCTGAGTGAGGAGTGCGCGAGCCCGCGACTTGGAGGGCACGAGCTGCGCAGCCACGAACAGGTCGGCGAGCGTCGTCGTCTCGTCCGCTGTCATGCTGGTGGATGGGATCTCGTCGGCGAGTGCGTCCAGCTCCCGATCGTTGAGCGAGGTAGAATCGCGCCCGTCGAACAGGACTGCCGAAACGGCCTCCGAAATGCGCGCAGACTCCGAGCCGTGCACCATCGTAGTCACCTCCCGGGCGAGGACCTGTTGTGCCGCGCGTCGTTCCGGATGCGTCGCGACCTCCGCCTCGAGCGCTTCGATCTCGGCTTGGGGCAGCAGAGTGAACATCCGCAGGTACGGGCCCGCGTCGCGGTCCTCTACGTTGATCCAGAACTGGTAGAACCTGTACTGCGATGTGCGATCCGCATCCAGCCAGACGGTTCCTGATTCCGTCTTTCCGAACTTGCTGCCGTCGGCTGTCGTAACCAGAGGCAGCGTGAGCCCGTGCGCCTCACCACTGTCCGCCCGTCTGACGAGCTCCAGTCCTGCGGTAATGTTCCCCCACTGGTCACTTCCGCCCAGCTGCAGCGTAACGCCCTCCCGCCGGTACAACTGGAGAAAATCATACGCCTGAAGGAGCATGTACGAGAACTCGGTGTAAGAAATCCCTGACTCGAAACGGGAGCGCACCGAATCCTTCGCCAGCATGTAGTTGACCGTGAAATGCTTGCCCACATCGCGCATGAAGTCCACAGCGCGGAGCGGGAGCAGCCAGTCGGAGTTGTCGACGTAGCGGGTTGCACCCGGACCCGACGGGTCCAGGAACCGGCTCAGCTGCTCGCGGATGGCGGAGCCGTTCGCTTCGACCTCCTCACGGTCGATGAGCGGGCGCTCGGCAGCCTTGCCGCTCGGATCCCCGATGAGCGCCGTGCCGCCACCGATGAGGGCGACAGGAACGTGCCCGGCGCGCTGAAGATGGACCAGTCCAATGATCGGTACCAGGCTGCCCACGTGCAGGCTGCTGGCGGTCGGATCGAATCCGCAGTACCCACGCACCTCACCGGCAGCCAGTGCGGCCGGAAGGCGATCGGTGTGCTGGTACAGGAGACCGCGCCAGGTGAGCTCACTGACCAGATCGTAGTGCTGGGCCATTCAGGAAGATACGAGTCTGGCCGCGCCCGGTTAAGAACCGGGGCGTCCCGAATCCATGCTGCAGATCGTCGTACCAGCCATGCCGCGTCCGCGCATTCGCTGTCGCGGGTACCCGCAGCCCACCACTAGCTTTTCCCTATGCCGCCAGGCAAGAAGTCCAGCTCCAAGGCCCCTCGTCAGGGGCGATTCACCCGGTTCAGACGGAAGCACCCGGTCGCGATGCGCGTAATGGGCCTGACGTTCACCCTTCTCGTCGCGTTCGGCGTGGGTCTGCTTTTCAGCGCCTGGACACTGGTGTGCCGCGGAGGCCAGTGCCCGACGATCGAGGTACTCGACGAGTACACACCCAATCAGACCTCCAAGCTGTACGCGGTCGATGGTCGGTTCATCGCTGAGCTGGGCATAGAGCGCCGGACCCTCGTCAAGCTGGACGAAATCCCACAGATCGTGCGCGACGCGTTCGTCGTCACGGAAGACAAGAGGTTCTACGGGCACGTCGGGATCGACTGGTACCGGGTCTTCGGTGCTGCTGTCAACAATGTGCGCGCTGGAGGCTGGCAGGAAGGGTTCTCGACCATCACCATGCAGCTTGCCAGGAACATCTTCTCCGACCGCATTTCCCGCGAGAAGACCCTCGTTCGCAAGATCAAGGAAGGGAAGGTGGCGAGGGCGATCGAAGCCCGCTACGACAAGCGCAAGATTCTCGAGCTGTACCTCAACCAGATAGACCTTGGGAGCGGCGCGTACGGAGTGGAGACGGCTGCACAGCGTTACTTCGGTAAGTCGGTCCGCGATCTCAACGTCGCGGAAGCGGCGACCCTTGCGGCGCTTCCCAAGGCGCCGGCCAGGTACAACCCGCGCCGGTTTCCCGAGCGCGCGGTTCAACGGCGGAATACGGTCATCGAGCTGATGCGGCAGGAAGGGAGGATCACCGATGCCACGGCCAGCCTGGCAAAGGCCTATCCTCTGCGCCTCGCCAACCGCACGGAGTCGGGTGACATCGCCCCGTACTTCGTGGAATGGGTGAGGCAGCAGCTCGACCAGAAGTTCGGGCGACAGCTGTACGAGCAGGGGCTGCGCGTATACACGACCCTCGACCTGGACATGCAGTCGGCTGCAGAGCGCGCCCTGGAGAGTCAGCTGCGCGCGATCGAAGCGGGGCGGTTCGGCGCTTACAACCACATCAGCTACGAGCGTTATCTCGCGCGCCGTGTCGCCGGAGACGAGGACGTTGCGGCAGCGTCGCCGTACCTGCAGGGAGCACTGGTTGCGATCGATCCGCAGAGCGGCTCGATCCGCGCGATGGTGGGCGGCAGGGACTTCTACGACTCGAAGTTCAACCGGGCAGTGCAGGCGCTACGGCAGCCAGGCTCGACCTTCAAGCCGATTGTGTATGCCGCCGGCCTGCGGAGCGGTCGTCCCCCCGCATACATCCTCGACGACGTTCCACTGTCGCTGCCGCACATGGGAGGCCAGACCTGGGAGCCGCGGAACTACGACGGCACCTTTCTCGGCCCGATCTCGATGCGGCAGGCGCTTTATCAGTCGCGCAACCTTGCGACGATCGACCTCGGCATGGAGCTGGGAGAGGAGCGCGTGATCGGCACGTCACGGGCTTTCGGGCTTACCACACCTATTCCCGCAGTTCCTTCGATTCACATCGGGGCCGCCGACGTATACCCGATAGAGATGGTGTCGGCGTTCACCGCCTTTGCCAATCTCGGAGTACGCGCGACGCCGCAGCCGATAATCCGGGTCGAGAACCAGCGTGGCGAGATCCTGTGGCAGCCGACACCGCTGCACACTCAGGTGCTCTCGCAGACTGAAGCGTGGCTCATGGTGGACATGCTCAAGGATGTGGTGCGGCGCGGTACCGCCGCCGGATCTGTCTGGGGCGGTGGATTCCAGATCCCCGCCGGAGGAAAGACCGGCACCACCAACGACGGTACTGACGTCTGGTTCATCGGCTTCACGGCGGATCTCGTGGCTGGTGTCTGGATGGGATTCGACCGGCCGCAGCGCATCAAGTCGAACGCGCAGGGCGGTCAACTCGCGGCGCCGGCGTGGACGGCCTTCATGCGTGAGGTGTATCGTCGCAAGCCCACCCCTCCCGACTGGCCGCGTCCGGAAGGAATCGTGATTCGCGAGATCGATCCGCGCACGGGCCTGCTGCAGTCCGCTTACTGTCCTGGCCCGGCGTCCACCGAGTTCTTCGCTTCAGGCACCGAGCCGACGCAGGAGTGCAGTGCAGCCTACTACGGAATTGCACCTGGTGGGATGTCGATCATGCCACCACTCGGAGGGTCGGGTGCAACTGAGCAACAGCAGCAAACTCCGACTCAGGATATAAGGGTTTCACCCGGAGCCGTTCCCATCCCGCAGGCCTCGCGCGACCCGCGGCGCGCTGACAGCATCGCTCGCGCCGTGGGTGACTCCCTGCGTCGCCGCGCGGTCGTCGATTCTCTGCGCGGTTTGCGTGCGGACACGGCGCGCAGCCGTCCTCCGCCCGCGGATACGTCGCGCGCGCTGCGCGTTCCCTGAACCGGTACCACGCACCGTGGATCGCTGCGGAGCTGTCGGCGACGCGCTGGCACCTCCGGGCATCCCGCGCATGATGCCGGAGGGGAACCTCTGTGCCCGCCCGGCGGGTACCATTACGAGCGGGGAGAGCATGCCATCTGTTCTCCAGCGCGCCGCAAAGTGTATATTCGGGCGGCGAACAAAAGCCGGAGGTATGCAGGTTGATAGTGGGTTGTCTGGCCCTAAACGCGTCTTTCGAGCCCCTGACGATGGTTCCGCTTCGTCGGGCGCTTCGCCTTGTCATCGATGGAAAAGCGGAGATAGTCGAGGCTGACCACGAGCGGCTGGTCCGCTCGGAGCGGCTGAGCCTGCCGCGGCCCGCCGTGATACGGTTGAACCGCTTCGTGCACGTCCCCCGGCGCTTCCGCAGGCAGGTGACCAACACGTTCCTCTTCGCCCGCGACCGGTACTGCTGCCAGTACTGCGGGCGCCCACAGGGAGCGCTGAGGCATCGCGAGTCGCTCACCCGCGATCACGTCGTACCACTGTCGCGTGGCGGCACAAACGACTGGACGAACGTGGTAACAGCGTGCAGTGCGTGCAACACGCGCAAGGCCAATCATCTCCCGTCCGAGATCGGGATGCATCCGCTGCATACCCCGATCGAGCCGCACTTCGTGCACCTCACGTGGGCGATCCGCCGGCTCACGCCAACTCAGGCGCGTTACATCAAGCTCTTCTATGGCGACGAGACGCTGCACTATCTCGAGGATCTCGAGCATCGGAAGCACGCTGCGAGGATAGCACTGGCCCAGTAGGGCTGCGACGCTCGTAACGGTTCGGAGTTGATTTTGATTCGTCCGACTCACTCAGGGCACGAACTTCCCCGTCCGGGCAGCATACCGCCTTCTTTCCCCGCCTAGAATTCTTACCAGTAGCGTTCGCGCTCCCCGTTCGAGCGCAGTCCCCGGATTCCGGTCGCCGCGCACCGCCGGGCGCACCTCGCCGCGAAGCCACGCCTCGAGCTCGTCGAGGTCGTTCACCGACAGCATCTCAACGTCCACCCGCAGCGAATAGTAGGAGCGTTCGCCCCGGTGCGGTGGCGTGATGCCTGTGGGCGCCATGGCTCCCAGCGCGGAATCGGCAACCGCCAGCGACGTGAAGCTGCCAACTAGTACGGCCTCTTCGTCGCGAACCCGGATGACACGGAAGACGTTCCGCAGCGGATCGTGCCTCACGATCACGTCCCAGACGGCTGTGGCGCGAAGATCGTCGAACCATCGCTTCACCGCCCAGCGTTCCACGGAATAGCGTACGCGTGCCGGGAAACCGTTCACCAGCAGATCGTGGACGCGTCCGTCGGCGAGCAACCGGTGCGAGCTGACCCGCGGACCCTCCACGGCGAGAAGCGCGGCCGGTGGCAGCGCGAGATCAACGCGCGCGCCCTGTTGGGCGACCGCGCTCGTCCCGGGGAATAGTGCGATCATGAGCAGCGGAAGGAGGAACCGCATGGCCGGGCTCGTCACGTCGATCAGAAGCGGGCGTGCGCGCGGAAAATGAGGTTCACCGGTTCACCGGACTCTGAGATCGATTTCGCCACGTACACGCCCAGCAGCCCGAGATCCACGCCAAGTCCGAGGTTGGCGCTGAAGGTGCTCAGTGGCGGAACGCGGCCGGTCGAATAGATCAGGTCGCGACCGGCACTGGCATCCGGTGGCGTTTCGGAGGTCGCGCGTGGAGGCAGCAGCCAACCCCTGCCGACATCCGCAAAGGCCACGAGCACTGGTCGGAGCGTGAGCGATGCGCTTCGTATCCGCAGTGGGGTTCCACCGAAGATCGTGCCGGCGGGGAACGGCAGCTCCTCCCGGTATTCAGTCTGGAGCAGGAGCACCCGCTCGCACTGCGCAGGCGCTCCTGGTGGCGCATCTCCGCCGCTGCAGGTCAGAACGTCCGGAGATATGCCCGTATCGCGAAAGTGAACGCCGGGAATCGTCGCCACGCCACCGACCGAAAAACGCCGCTGCAGCGGCAACTCGTCACCGTGCAGCCAGCCGCCGGCGACGAGCCTGAAGTTCAACTGCGAGGCCGGTGAGATCCGATTGTACCTGCGGATGTCCGCCAGCACCCGGCCATACCGGCTGCGCGGGAGGCTGTCGAATCGCGCCACGGGCGATGCCGGCCCGAAGGTGTCGATCTCCAGGTCTCCGCGTTCGTACTCCATCCGCGCCAGCCAACCCGTGGACGGGTTGCGCGGGTCATTACGGGTATCGAACAGGCCCCTCGCCGTCAGCAGCCGTGCACGACCGTCGTCCACGGTCGGGTTGGCGCGCCACTGATGGTTGTTCCGCAGAACAGTGAGTACGTGCCTTACCGCGAGCGAGCTCCAGCGTTCATCCGCGAGGCCGGCGTCCACTTGAAGACGCTCGTCGAAGACGTAACTCGCCGTCGCTGAAGCACCATGGCGGCCGAAGTGGTCGCGATAGTCGCGGTGGAACAGGAACGTGGCGATGCCCGCCTCGCCCCGGGGCATCTGCCAGTCTTCCACTGGACCCACCACGTCGTATCCGGCGATTCGGAGGGCCGGCCCGCGCCCCGACAGCGTGCGCAGGTCCACGGCAACGTGATGCCCGACGTTCTGCGCATCCCACCGGAACGTGTTTGCGCTTCGCAGAATGCCGAACGCCTCCAGGGAGAACCGCATCATGTTGGAGGAGTCGGTGAACGCGGGGCCCGCATGCACAGCCAGCCCTTCGACTCTGTTGTAGGTCTTCCCGGAGCCCACGACGAGACGCGTACGACGCCGCGACGATCCAATCGAGAAACCCGCTGTATCGGGTACGGCGACGAGCGTGTCAGTCGGAGCGGTTCCTCGCGGACTCTCTGCCTGAGCACCGGCCTGGCGCGGCACCGCGGTGAGGCAGGCCAGAATCGCGGCAGCAACTGCGTATCGGATCATCGGTCCTTCACAGGATGTGAGGTCTTCCCGCGCTCAGTCGAGCGTTGCGTCCACGCCAAGCCTGCGCATCCGCCGGTAAAGGTTCGGGCGGTCGGTCTGCAGCCGCCTCGCTGCTTCTGCAACGTTGCCCCGGGTTTCGCGAAGCGTGCGCACGATGAGCGCGCGCTCGAACTCGTCCAGCGCGAGGGTGAGGGACCCGGTGACGGCAACCGGCGGCTCATCCGACGATCTCGGGGCGACCGCATGAGGCAACACCTCGCGAACATGCTCGATAGTGATGTCTACCCCGGGGTACAGGATCGAGAGCCGTTCCACCACATTGGCCAGCTCGCGCACATTCCCCGGCCAGCGATAGACGCGCAACTCGCTCAGTGCGGGCTCGGTCCATGTGCTTCGTACCCGCCCGGTCGCACGATGATGCCGGTCGAGAAAGTGCGCGACCAGTGGCTCAATGTCGTCGAGGCGGTCGCGAAGCGGCGGAAGAGCGACTGGCACGACGTTGAGGCGAAAATACAGGTCCTCGCGGAACTGGCCTTCAGCCACGGCACGCGCCAGATCCTGATTGGTCGCGGCTACGATTCTCACGTCTGCCCTGATGCTGCGGTTCCCTCCAACACGCTGGATTTCTCCGAGCTCGATGGCCCGAAGGAGCTTCGCCTGTGCTTCGGCGCTCAGATCGCCAACCTCGTCGAGAAAGAGCGTGCCGCGGTGGGCCAGCTCGAAGCGTCCCGCGCGCGACTGAGTCGCACCGGTGAAAGCTCCCTTCTCGTGACCGAACATCTCGCTCTCCACGAGATCGCGCGGAATCGCGGCACAGTTCACACGCACGAAGGCACGATCTGCGCGGCTGCTGGCGTCGTGGATGGCTGCTGCAACGAGCTCTTTCCCCGTTCCGGATTCGCCCGTGATCAGCACGCGCGCACCAGTGTCCGCGACGCGTGTGATCAGCGCACGGACTGCCTGCATGGCTGCACTTTCGCCGATCATCCTGCCAAAGCCGAGATCGTCGCGCAGCGCGCGCGCCGCGCGACGCGTACCACGGAGTTCGGCCGCGGCTCCAGCGGAGAGGAGCACTGTCTCGGGGGTCAGCGGCTTCTCCAGGAAATTGAACGCGCCGAGCTGCGTTGCGCGGACCGCGTCGGAGAGCGCCGCGCGACCGCTCATCATGATCACCGGTATCTCGGGATGACGCTCACGCAGGCGCTCGAGCGTTGCGAGGCCATCCAGCGCTCCCGGCATCATGAGGTCCAGCAGGATCACGTCTGGCTCGTCGTCCGCTGCCGCGATGGCGGCAAGCCCGTCGGGGGCCTCACGGACGTCGTATCCCTCCGCGCCCAGAAGGGCGCCGACCATCCGCCGGATGTTGGCCTCGTCGTCTACGACGAGTACCGAGGTCACACTGTGGAGCCGAAAGTCGCGAGCCTCTGCGGTCTCACGTGCGCCGTTCGCCGGCGGGCAACGCGCTGACACCCCGTGTGCCGACCCCGCCATCCTGTCCACCGGCTGCGCCTGCTCGCTCCGCCAGCAGCTTGGTGGTGAATCGCTGCCCCTCGGAGATCCTCTCTATCTCCAGCGCAATCGCCTCGATCGAATGCTCCATTCGTTCCAGGCGCGCGCCGATTTCGGGCTTCATCCCGGCGCTCTGCTTATCGAGTTGCCTTGCATGGGCGCGGGCGAGTGGCGTGAAGATCGTCACCGCACCGGCGACGATGATCGCCACGATCGGAATCATCGCTCCTAGCTGGGCTGGGTCGGCCAACGCCATCAATACCTCACTGTTGGACGGGCGGTGAAGTCGGGATCACGAGCTCGATCGTTGTGCCCTCGCCAATGCTGCTGCTGGCTGACACGCTGCCGCCCTGTGCCAGAACGGCCTGCCTTGCAATGGCGAGCCCGAGTCCGGTGCCGCCCGGTTTATCCGTAATATACGGATCCCAGATGCGCGCGAGTTTCGGCGCCGGTATGCCACAGCCGTTGTCTGTGACAGTTATCCGGACAGTCTCTGTGCCGTTCACAGAGTGCGGCGACACCCTAACTTCTATTCTGCCGGAAGCCTCGCAGGCCTCGACGGCGTTCAGCAGCACGTTGGACAGGGCTCCGGCGAGCGTGTCATGATGGCCGCGGACCAGCGGAGTGGCCGGCGCAACGTCGATACTGACCGCGACGCCCTCAGGAACGGTCGAGTTCGCGGCATAAGTCGCAAGTTCGCCCATATCGATGTCTGCGGCGATGCCTTCCGGGAGACGGCCGAACTGAGCGAAGCTCCGCGCCATTCGCTCGAGCCTGCCCGTCTCGGTTCGCAGCACGGCCACGGCGTCCGTCAACTCGTCCGATGCCCCACTGGCGATTCGTTCGGTGGCAAGGCGGATCGGCGTCAGCGGATTCTTCAGTTCGTGGGCGACCTGTCGCGCGCTTTCCTGGAAGGCGCGCAGCCGCTCCGCCTCGATCGCCTGCTGTCTGCCTTTTCGCAGCTCAGCGGCCATCTGCCTCATTCGCACGCGCAGCGTCTCGAATTCAGGGGCGCCGCGCCGGGGCGCCGCGTCCGGGAGCGGATCGTCGTGCGCGATCTTTTCGGTCCAGCCGACGATCTCGTCCAGTGGCCGGCTGAGCTGGCGGCTCAGGTGACCGGCTACGCGCGATGCGATCAACGCGAGCAGCCCGAGCGCGACGAGCGCCGCGAGTGCCATGGCGATGGCGCCACGGCTCGCGAGATAATTGTACCGCCGGGCCAGCTCGAGCGAGTTGCGCAACTCATGTTCGTGCTCGTCCAGCGCAGCGCGCTGTGCGCGCGTGAGGCGTGCCTCGCGGGCCGCCCCGATTGCAGCGGCGCCGCTGGTGGCCACCTGCTCCCAGGCACCAGAGCCAGTGACCAGAGGCGCCGCTCGCCACAGCGTTATACCCCATGTGAGGGTCAGCAGCGCCGCTGGCACAAGCGCAAATGCCAGCAGGATCGCCAGGAGTCTGGTTCGAAAGCGAGGCGGTCGAATGTGACGCTCGGTGCGGATTAGACCTTCATATATTAGATTCCTCGCAGCATCCCGCACGTACCGGCGCGAAAAAAGTCGCGCCGCCGACCATGGGCCTGGCGCAGTCATGCAGCGGCCCGTTACACGCGCGGGGAAACAGTCAGCGTGCGGCCAGGCGCATCAGGCGCCGCCGCACGAACCCCAAAGGTAGGTATGCACTCAAGAAGACTCCGGTCCGCGGCGACACCGCCTCCACCCGCGCGCGGCTCGGTCGCACCCCTGTACCGTGGCCCTCAGGCCATGCCGGCGCACACGCATGGAGCGGCTGTAGTAACGCCGCACGCGCCAAATGCCGCCCTCCTGATCGATTTCGACAACGTCACGATGGGTATACGTTCGGATCTGCAGACCGAACTCAAGAACCTTCTCTCCTCAGACATCGTCAAAGGCAAGGTTTCCGTACAGCGGGCCTACGCCGATTGGCGAAGGTATCCGCAGTACATCGTCCCGCTGTCAGAGTCGTCTATCGATCTGATCTTCGCACCGGCCTACGGCTCATCGAAGAAGAACGCGACTGATATCCGGCTTGCCATCGATGCTCTGGAGCTGGTTTTCACCAGACCGGAGATCGGCACCTTCATCCTGCTCTCGGGAGACTCGGATTTCTCCAGTCTCGTCATCAAGCTGAAGGAGTATGGTAAGTACGTGATTGGCGTAGGGATCAGGGAATCCTCCAGCGATCTCCTCGTGCAGAACTGCGACGAGTACTACAGCTATAACGCGCTTGCCGGTCTCGTAAGGTTCGGGGAAGAGGAATCCGTCAGGTGGGATCCATGGGAGCTCGTCTCCGAGGCTGTCGGACGGATGAAGCGCAACGGCGACGTCATGCGCGCCGACCGCCTCAAGCAGGTCATGCAGCAGATCGACACCGAGTTCGACGAGAAGAACCTCGGGATGTCCAAGTTCTCCCGGTTCGTGTCCGACGCTGCCCAACGCGGGCTGCTGTCGTTGAAGAAGCTGGAAAATGGACAGATCGAGATCGATCAGCCTGCCGCGAAGGCGACCTCAGTTCCCGCAGGCGCGACCGCTGCTTCAGCAGCCGAGCCGGCGCGCGCTGAGAAGGGGCGCACCCGCAGTCGCGGTGGTCGCGGCCGCGGCAGAGAGAAGGAGCGGAAGGAAGCCGACGCGGCAGCGGCAACCGAAGCGGTGGTTCCCCTCGGGCCGGATATCGGAGAGAGGCTGGACGTGGCTGCCGCGGCCCACCCCGCGGCTCAGGCGGACGGCGAAGCTCCGGCAGCGCCT
>CAZOAT010000032.1:0-24816 GCA_964577965.1 uncultured Gemmatimonadaceae bacterium
TTCGGCCGGGAGTCCGGCCTCATGCGCGACCCGCCGCGCGCGATCCGGGTCGCCTGCCCGCGCGGCGGCGAAAGCCAGCTGCTCGGCAGTCTCAAACCGGCGGTCGCGCGCATACCTGTCCTCCAGGATCTCACGACCGACGTTCCACAGTCCCGCCGCGAGCACATGATCGGCCAGCTCGCCCGTTATCGTGAGCGCCGAGTCGGACTGGCCGCGCATACGGATGCGGTGCCACAGCCGCCTCGCGTCTCCGGCTGTGAGCGGCGAGATCGCATACAATTGCCGGTACGCATCAGGCTCGAGCGGATGTGCCTCGATCCAGTCCCCTACGAACGCGCGTGCCGCATCGCGGCGCTCGAGGTGCAGAAGCGTTCTCACGTACATTGCCTGTATCAGCCCGTCAACGCGCGGATCGCGAACCAGGCCCGAAAGCACTTCGGCAAGCTCCTCGGCGCGACCCAGCGTGAGCAGTGCGCGTTCGAGTCCGAAGGCGGCCTGTAGGGATTCCGGCCCCCGGACCTCTGAACGGTACAGTGCTGCCGCTTCCTCCCAGCGTGCCGCGTCCTCGAGCTCCAATGCGCGGTACACCGCGCTCTCCTGGGCACGTGCGACAGGCGAGGTACCGGTCAGGAGGAAAACGCCGGCAAACGCGAGCGCCAGTCTAGCGGCGGCCGTCATTCAACCGCTCGAAATATTCAACGATCATCTGCCGCTCCGAGGGGGTGAGCGCGCGCAGTTCGGCCCATCCCGGTGTCTCATGCTGCCGCGTCCCCTGTGGCATCGTCCCGGAGGGGCGCAGAATGGGCAGTGAGGGATTCCCGGCCGCAACAGCCTCGCGCCGGTCGTCATCCTCTCCGGAGTCCCCGGTCAGCAGCCTGCCACCCTGGAGCAGGCGGTGGTACAGTCGCTCCTGCCTCGCCAGCAAGGACGCATCCACTGCGGCGCGCTCCAGCGCGTCGGCAACACGATTCGCTTCAGCGGCCAGCGGCTGCGCGCGGGTTCCCCCGTCCGCATCACCCAGTTCCTCAAGAGCGCGGGCAACTTCCCGTTGCTGGCGCGCAAGAGTGCGGGCGCGGTCTCGCGCTTCCGCCGAACCGGCCCCTGCCAGTCCAGGCAGCAGCCCGGCCGACGCCGCGTTCAGACCCCGCTGCAGGTCAGCGAGCCGCTGGAGCTCCTCCAGCAGCTCGGTGAACCCGGACGCGGAGCGCGCACTGTTTGTACGTTCGCGATCGCGCACGAGTGAGGCCGCCGCACGTGACAGCAATACGGCGGCATCGCGCATCAGAGCGCTGATCTGTGTCCGATCGCGGGGAGGAAATGCCTGGGCCGAGACGCGCACAACTCCGTCGCGTGCCGAGCGCACCAGGCCATCGGACCGGCTCGACACGAGCGTGGACGTGCGGGCGGCGCGCGCAATGCGTTCTGCCACCACGGTAGCAGCCTCCTCGAGGGACGCGTGCTCCTCGCGCCAGTCGCCGCTGCTCCCCGTAACCCGGCGGGCCAGTTCGTTCTCCGCTGCGGCGAGTTGTACGAGTTCTTGAACCGCAGCATCGAGGTCACCGGCGATCTCCCGTTTCCACTCAGCTATCTGCAACGTGCGTGCAGCAGCGAGCGACGCAGCGCTCTGATCAAGCGCGATCGCTGCACCGCCGTAATCTGCCCGGGTCCCTCCGAGCGCTCCAGCCGCGCGCCCGGCCTGACCAGCAGCCACACGCGCGGGTTCCACCCCTGCAAGCGCCTTCTCTTGCTCGAGCCTCGACAGGACTCCTGTGATGTCACGCTGCAGCCGACTCGTGCGCGCCGACAGGTCGGGACTGCCCGTCGCGCCGCCTCCAGGCTGGCTGGAACCTGCCGCATTGTGCGCGAGCTCTGACGCTTCGGCACGAAGCGTCTCGAGTGAGCCCTCGATGGCGGCGCGGCGGAGCATTCCAACCACCCGCTCAAGCTGTTCCCGTGCACGGCGCTGCTCGAGCGCAACGTCTGACAACGCCCGCCTCAGCGGCTCTTCCGCGTCGTCACGCGCAGCGGTCTCCGCATCACGAAGCCGTGCGGCAAGCTCCGGGGTCAGCGCGCGCTGCAGCAGCGAGCGTACTTCGGCGAGGCGCGCAGCCAGGCCATCGTCGAGTGCGCCCGCTCTCGCAAGACGCGATTCAAGCGCGCGCGTGGCAGCCGCGAGTGAATCGGCGCGCGACGACAGCCCGCGCTGCTCTTCAACTATGGCGCGTGCCCTTGATGCGAGCGCATGGCCGGCAGATGAGGGGCCCGCTGTCGATCCCGGCTCGCGCCTGTCTCCGCGTGCGCGGGAAACCTCCACTGTGCTGCGCTCGACCTGCCGTTGCGTCGCAACCATCCCCGCAGCCAGCGCCGCAGCACTGTCCGCCGCGGCGCGGGCCGCATCGCGCTGCTCTCCGGCTGTGAGCAGAGAGATCGTGCGCGGAGAACTGATCGCCCGGCGGGCCGCTCCCCCGGCTTCTGCAGCGATCGCGCGAATTACAACGCGCTCGCCGGGCGCGACCGATGAAACGTCGAGGTACACCGTGGCTGAGCCACCGGCGGGGGGCAAATGGAGGCGAACGACTTCCTCCGTCTCACCGCGGCGGATCACGAGCGAGACGCCCGAGAGCTCGTGGTCGTCGCTGGCCCGGACCGCGATGTGCACCGGCGAGTCGCCGCTGACGGTCGTGTCTGCAGCCGGAGTCATGATCTCCACCGCCGGTGGTTCATCCGCGACGACTGCGATTTGAAGCGAGCCAGGGGGCTCCACCTCTTCCCCGCTGCGGGCGGCGATACGCCAGCGCAGCAGGGAGGACCGGTGCAGCGTCGTGGCGCCGGCGAATTGCGCGTCCGTAACGCGGAGCGGTATGAGTCCCGAGTCGTCATACAGTGCTGCCTCGCTCAGAGGCTCTGATGCTCTGCCGCTTATCCGCAACTCAGTGCCGGCGGGAACCACGAGCCGGCCATCCGCCGGGAGCAGGTCGTCAGGCCGGCCGAGGTATCGCGGGTAGACAGCGCGGAGCAACAGCTCCTGAACGAACGGCCCATCCGCTGGGGTTATTGCGAGCGTGTCGCTGTGGCCACGGACGTCGGATGCGAACAGCGCGACAGCCGAAGTGACCGGGCCAAGCTCAACGCTTGCTGTCCCGTTCACAACGCGACGGGACGCAGCCTCCCAGCCGGATCCCGCCACCCGCGTGTGCAGCCTCACGGTATTTCGCTCGGGTGCCAGAATATTGACGGTGACGAAACTCCCGCGCCTTACAGCCCCCGGGATCGGCTCGATTCTCAGTGGCTCCAGCAGTCCTCCGCTTGCTGCGAGAACTGGATGCCTGAGAGCCGCGACACCGTCGGGATAGTTTGCGCCGCTCCAGGTGAAACCGGCGCTGGCCAGTACCAGCGCAGTGCCGCCCACCAGCAACCCGTGCCTTGACCTGCGCCGTCGATTCGGCGCCGGATCGCCGGACGGCACGACCGCGGCGAGCCGCCGTGCAGCACGCTCCGCAATCGGCGTGTCTCCGATCTCCAGCAGCCCGGATACCGAGCCGCTGCGCAGTTGCCGCTCGACCTCGACCGCTCCTGCGAGTCGCGCAAGCTCCGTTGCACGACGTCCGCGCTGCCGGGCGAAAACCAGTACCGATCCCGCGAGGAGGACGGCAGCGACAAGCATGGCAGCCGGCAGGTGTGGCGGTAGCACGATCCACCGGCCCCCGCCCAGGACCAGCACCACGAGCGCCAGGAACCCAATCAGAGTGGCGCCCGAGAGGAGGACACTGCCCGCCGCTGTGCGCATGCGCTCGCGTGCGTTCTCCCGGCGCAGTGCGTCGAGCAGATTCAGCTGCTGGTCGCTCACCGCTGCGCCGCGGCCGTCACGGCATAGGTAAACAGGTTTACGCCCATGCGAATGGCCGCTTCACGCAGATCTGGCGGAGCATTGTGCACCGTCGCGTCCTCCCATCCATTGCCGAGGTCGCTCTCGTGGCTATAGAAAACCGCAAGCCGGTCACCGACGAATATCCCGTAGCCGCGCGGCGGTTTCCCATCGTGCTCGTGGACTTTTGGCAGGCCACGTGGGAATGGATATACGATGTTGTAGATCGGATGGGACAGGGAGACCTCCAGCAGCGGCCTGTCTGGGTACACCCTTGCGATCTCGCGCCGGAAGCTCTCATCGAGGCCGTAGTTGTCATCCGCATGCAGGAACCCGCCGCGGTTCAGGTACTCGCGAAGCAGCACAACTTCCGAATCGCTGAGGCGGATGTTCCCATGTCCCGTGAGGTGCAGGAATGGGTAGTCCCCCAGATCCGGCGAACTCAGCGTTATGCGCGCCTCGGCGCGCTCCACCGCCAGGGTCGTGCGCTCGCGGATGGCTGCGAGAAGGTTCGGAAGGCTCGAAGGGTTTGCGTACCAGTCGCCACCGCCGTCGTACTGCAGCCGGGCAATCGTCATCCGAGGCACCGGGAACGCGCCTGATTGGATATCGGAAGGCGTGGGCCCCGCGACCGTGGGGATGGATGTTGCAGGTGGCCAGCCGCTCAGCGCCGCGAGCAGCAACGCGGCAAGAGACTTCACTCCTGTGCCTCCTGTGCGAGCCTGTAGGCCAGGTTGCGGGGCGCACCGTGCTCCTCGCTGAGCCGCCGCGCGACGTCACGGGGCGAGAGCCCCTCCGCGCGGAACCGCTGCGCGGCGGCAGTCAATACCGCTTCGTCCCAGACCGTTTCGACGCCTGCACCGATCAGGATCACGACCTCTCCGCGGGGAGCTGCATCCTGGTAGTACGCCGCCAGCACGGAGACCGTTCCCCGCCGGAACTCCTCGAACTTCTTCGTGAGCTCACGGGCAACAACCACCGGGCGGTCACCTGCGCCGGCCTCACGCAGCGCCTCGAGCGTTGCGGCGGTACGCGACGGCGATTCGTAGATCACGGAGATGTGCGTGGACTCCACCACGTCCTGAAGCGCGGCCCGTCGCGCGCGTCCGTGCCGTGGCAGAAAGCCGTAGAATGTGAATCGCTCCCCCGTCAGACCGGAGGCGACCAGCGACGCGAGCAGCGCCGATGCACCCGGTACGGGAACGACCGTTAACCCCCTGTCGATGGCGGCGGAGACGAGCCGAGCTCCCGGATCGGAAAGGAGCGGCGTGCCGGCATCGCTCACAAGCGCGAGATCATCGCCACCGGCGAGCCGCTCAAGCAGCCGCGGAACCGTCCGCGCCTCGTTGTGCTCGTGATAAGCGACCATCGGGGTACGTATCCCGTAATGGTCGAGCAGCTGCCGTGTGCGGCGGGTGTCTTCGGCGAGTACCGCGGCGGCCGATCCGAGGACCTCGGCCGCGCGGTACGTCAGATCCCCGAGATTTCCGATCGGGGTGCTGACGACATAGAGTGCGCCGCTTACGCCGCGTGCTGCTGGAACTTCATGTCCAGCTGCGGTTTCGGGACTGCTCCGATCACCTGATCCACGATCTTCCCGCCCTTGAAGAACAGGATCGTCGGTATCGAGCGGACGTTGAAGCGCGTCGCCGTCTTGATGTTCGTGTCCACGTCCAGCTTGGCTACCTTGGCCTTGCCGGCGTACTCCTGCGCGAGCTGGTCCAGCGCGGGGGCTATCAGGCGGCACGGTGCGCACCACGTCGCCCAGAAATCAACGACCGCGAGGCCGTCGTACTGCTCGATTTCGGTCTCGAAGTCCGCATCTGTGACGGTGACCGTGTTCGCCATGCAACATTCCTCCCGCGGCACTCTCACTCGCCGCTCGTGGGGTAACTAGTTTAGGCCCAAGCGCCACACTGGCCTGAATCTAATGACATCATCCGACGGAAAACTCTCATCAGGCGAAGACCGTACCGGAACCGGCCGCGGGGTGCGGCTGGCCCATGTAGGGCTGGCCGTTTCCTCCGCCGGTGGGCAGGCAGCGTTTTTCCGCGATGTGCTGGGCCTTGCGACCGTGCCGGTGGATGACTCAGACGGAGCGAAGATCACCGCCTATCAAGCCGGCGACTCACTCGTGGAGCTCCTGGAGCCGGAGTCCGAGGATACACCAGTCGGACGTTTCATCGCCCGCCGCGGACCCGGTATTCACCATCTCTGTTTCGAAGTGCCCGATCTGGAGGCCGCGCTGGACCAGTGCCGGGCGGCGGGGATAGAGCTCGTGGATCAGGTGCCGCGGACCGGCGCCGAAGGCAAGCGCATCGCCTTCCTGCACCCGCGCTCGACCGGCGGGATACTTCTCGAGCTAACGGAGGCCTGAGTTCAGCCGCCGGAGGGGTTCGTCACGCCACCACAGAAGTCGCGGACGGAAGCAAGATCTATGTTCTCAACGTACCATCGCTGGCCTGGGCCCGGCACGGCATGGAACGACGGCTGCCGGGTCTGGTCGCCACGCGTGATGGCGACCGCCATGATCCGCCGGGCACCATCCCCGGGAACTTCGCTTACGATCCGGAACTGGTCGTGCGCGAGAAAACACTGCAAGATGATCGCTCGTCGCTCAAGCTCGTTACGATCCATGGTATCGCGGGTTGGACCACGCGAGGTTCCCCATACCACAGACATCGCCTGAATGTCCTGTGCACGGACGGACGCGAGGAACTGTTCCACCGCAAGGCGGGCAGAAGGTGCACCGGTCAGCTGCCCGCTCGGGCCCGCCGCAGGCGTCGTGGCGCAGGAAATGGCTACAGCCGCGAGCACTGGGAGCAGCGCTGTCGTTCTGAATGGAGTTAGCATCACTCGAAACCTTAGTCCCCGGTGACTGTGCGAGCAAGACACCAGCGGCTCTATGTGAACATTGACCACGTTGCCACGCTGCGGCAGGCGCGGCGCGGTTTGCAGCCTGAACCACTGGCCGCAGCGCTCGCATGCGAGGCTGCCGGAGCGGATGGCATCACGGCACACCTGAGGGAAGACCGCCGTCACATTCAGGACAGCGACGTGAGTGCGCTGCGCGACCGAATCAAGACCCGGTTCAATCTGGAGATTGCGTGCACAGAGGCGATGATACACATCGCGTGTGACATCCACCCCGACCAGGTGACACTGGTCCCTGAGCGCCGCGACGAGGTCACGACTGAAGGGGGCCTGGACCTCACGTCGGCCACGAACCGTCTGCGCGACGGCATCAGGCGCCTGCGCGACGCCGGGATCCGCACGAGCCTGTTCATAGACCCGCAGACCACTGCAGTGCAGGCATCACGGCTGCTCGATACCGATGCGGTGGAGCTGCACACAGGCGCCTTCTCGCATGCCCCGAATGAGCGGGAGCGTGCGGCCGAGCTCGCGCGCGCGGCAGAGCTGGCAGCGCAACTTGGACTCGCGGTACATGCCGGACACGGTCTGACAGTGGAAAACCTGGCGCCTGTGGCCGTGATCCCGGAGATAGAGGAACTGAACATCGGACACGCCATCGTAAGCAGCGCGGTGTTCATCGGACTTCACGCCGCGGTCAGGCAGGTGCGCGAAGCAATGGACACCGCCCGGGGCGAGGGCCTCGCCATCCCCGCACCATGACGGAAACGGCGAGTGAGTCTGCGACCTTGGAGTCCGGCATAGATGCGCAAGCGCGGCTCGTCGGATTCGTCAGAGCCGAAGCGCTGGCCGCATGCGAGCGGCTGGTGGCGGCGCTGACGTCAACCAGCGCCCCGTCGGCGTCGGAACTTGCAGCCGCGCTGTCGGACGCGAGAGTGGTGCGCGGCAGCACGGCCATGCCCGCGCTTATCGAGATCTCAGCGGTTGCCGCACACCTCGAGCGCATCCTCAAGGCGTTGCACGGCAGGCACCTGGCGTGGACGGCTGCTCTCGCTAAGACTGTCCCGACAGCAGCAAGCGGGCTCCTGGACCTCATCGACGCCATTCCTGCCTGGAGCGGCGAGCTCGAGAACCGCGCGCGAGCACTCGCCGCCGAGCTGGGGCGTTACGACGTGGGACGCCGCTCTCCGACGGAAGAGCTGATCGTCCCGATCGGGAGGTTGTTTCACTCCGACTCGGGACCGCACGTTCTTTTTGTTCCGGCGACTCCGCAGACTGAATTCGAGCAGCAGCTACGCCTGCTTGCGCGCTACGGTGCGCCGAGCGGGGCCCTTCCGACTCCGCCCGGAGCGGGTGCGGCTATGGCGACGCCGCCGGATCCGGGCAGCCGAATGTCGATGCGGTCGGACGCGCGCGCTCAGGTCCGCTCCACAGCCGCATCACCGGTCGCGACCCGCACGCACGCCCGATCGTTTCACACGTCCCCGCGCGGAAGTGAGCTGCACGCGCTCCTCGACAAGAGCGTAACTGCGATGAACGCCGGATGGAACGCACAGACACCTGAGCCGGTGCCGATCGACCAGCTGCTTTACTCGGGACGCGCAGCGCTGCTGCGCGCGCGGGAAGTGGCCAGGATCATTCGGTCCCGCGGAGCGGAGAATTCGCGGGAACTGCTTCCGGAACTGATAGATCTGCTCGAGCTGGCGGGCAACAGTTGATGCGCCTCGGCTGGCGATCAGTAGTCGGCATGGTCATCACCGTGCTCCTGCTCTGGTGGGCGCTCCGGGATGTTTCGCCCACAACCGTGATCAACGAACTGGCGCGCGCCGATTGGCTGCTGTTCTTCGTGGCCACGGTTGCCGCGACGGCGATCTTCGCCCTCCGCGCCGCGCGCTGGCGGGTGATCCTCGAGCCTCTCTCGCTGGATGTTCGGTTCGGTCCGGCATGGCGCGCCACCATCATTGGAATGATGGTCAACAACGTAGTTCCCGCGCGCGCTGGCGAACTCGCCCGGGCGTACACTCTGACCCGTGAGGTACGCGGGCTGCCGCTGCCCGCCAGCATCGCGTCGCTCGCGGTCGATCGGGTTTTCGATGCCATCGCCCTGCTGCTGCTGGGGCTCGTCGCGATCCTGGACCCTGCTCTGCCGGCAACAGCAACCATCGCAGGCCGCTCACTTGCCGGCTGGGCGGGCGCAGGGGGTGCACTCGTAGCGGCGATGCTCGGTGCGCTGTACGCGCTCGTGGCCTTTCCCGACGCGATGATCCGGTGGTGGGAATTTGGCGCGCGGCGGCTTTCCCCACGGCTCGAGGACCGCGGGCGCCTCGCGCTTCGCGCGTTCAGCGACGGGCTCGGCGTGCTGCGCAGTCCGACGCGATTTTTTCGGGTATTCGCCTGGACCCTGGCGCACTGGCTCCTCGGCGCGCTCTCATTCTGGCTCGGGTTCCAGGCCGTGGGAATTGACGCACCATTCACGGCTGCATTCCTGGTGCAGACGCTCATCGCCTTCGGCGTGGCGGTCCCTGCGGCACCGGGCTTTTTCGGGGTATTCGAGGCGCTGACCATAGTTGGGCTCGCCCTGTATGGGGTGGACCGCGCAGCGGCCACGTCATTCGCGATCGGATTTCATATCCTCACCTTCATTCCGGTCACGGTGCTGGGTGCGCACTACGCTGCCCGCCTCGGGTTGCGGATGCGCGAGCTCGGCGCGCCGCCCGCGAGGGCGACATGAGTTCACGGGCAGCACGCGTGGAAGCGCACGCCAAACTGAACCTCCGGCTCAAGGTTCTTGCCCGGGAAGCGAACGGCTTTCACTTCCTCGAGACGGTTTTCGTGCGCGTAGCGCTGGCCGACACAGTCCACGTGAGGATCACCTCACGGGGTCATGCCGTGAGACTGGGAGGCGACGAGACGCTCATTGCCGCTGTCGGTCCAGCGGAATCGAATCTTGCTCTGCGCGCCGCGCAGATGTACGCGGACGTCACAGGGTGGCCCGCCGGTTTCGAGATAGACATCGAGAAGCGTGTCCCCGTGGGTGCTGGGCTCGGCGGGGGCAGTGCCGACGCGGGCGCCGTCCTGCGCGCGCTACAGGCGCTTGCGCCGGAGCCGGTTGCCGAAGACGACCTGCTGCGGATAGCAGCGTCTCTTGGCTCCGATGTTCCGTTTCTGACCACGGAGGCGACGGCAGCGCTGGCGTGGAGTCGCGGCGAACGAATGCTCCAGCTCCCGCCCCTCCCGCGAAAGGAAGTCGTACTGCTGACGCCCGCGTTCAGTGTGCGGACGAGCGAAGCGTATGACTGGCTCGACGCGACGGGCGCAGGCGAGACCTCGACACCGGCGGCAATCCCTCTCGCGGCGCTGACAGACTGGCGGCAGCTGCAGCCATGGGCGGAGAACGATTTCGAGGTAGCGGTCACGTCCCGTCACCCGGAAATCGCCCAGATGCGCGCATCGCTGGCGCGCGCAGGAGCGGTGATCGCCAGGATGAGCGGTTCCGGTTCGACGGTTTTCGGGGTCTTCGACCAGGTGCACCCCGCGGAGCCTTCTCAGGATCAGCCATGGCAGAGGCGGATCACCAGCACCCTTTCGCAGGTTGTTGCGCCAGCCCTGAGCGAGTAGCTCCGGATCACCAGCACCTTTCCCAAGTTGTTGCGCCAGCCTTGAGCGAGTAGCTTTCGAGGCTCCGGCGGCGCTCGGACCGGCCGTAACGCTGCCCCCTCGTCTAATGGCAGGACATCGGTCTTTGGATCCGAGAATGGTGGTTCGAATCCACCGGGGGCAATGCCCGGTGTCGGCAACCAGTAGATTGCCCAACTCAGCTAAACACAGTACTTTACGAGGCTGCTGACGTGGACGCGCTGGCGGTACCGGCACACGGTTTCAAGCTCATCAGCGGCACCGCTAACCGCGGCCTCGCTGAGGCTATCGGGCACCAGCTCGGCGTGGAACTGTGCAAGGTCACCACGTCGCGGTTCGCTGACGGCGAGCTGTTCGTCCGGATCGATGAGAATGTTCGCGGAAACGACGTCTTCATCGTTCAACCGACGAACCCGCCGGCCGAGAACATCTTCGAACTGCTTCTTCTCATAGATGCCGCGCGCCGGGCTTCGGCCGCACGCGTCACCTGCGTGATGCCCTACTACGGGTACTCACGGCAGGACCGGAAGGATCAGCCGCGGGTGGCGATCGGGGCGAAGCTGCTGGCGAATTTGATAGCTACGGCAGGTGCGGACCGGGTGCTGGGGATCGACTTCCATCAGCATCAGCTGCAGGGGTTCTTCGACATTCCGGTCGATCACCTCTACGCGGCACCGGTATTCGTATCGCACTTCAGAAAGAAGGATCTGCACGATGTGGTAGTCGTTGCGCCGGACGTGGGAGCGGCGAAGATGGCCCGGGGTTTTGCAAAGAGGCTGGACGGAGCTCTCGCGATCATCGACAAGCGCCGTCCGAAGGCGAACGTCGCTGAAGTAGTGAACGTCGTGGGTGAGGTGGAAGGTCGGGATTGCGTCATCGCCGATGACATGATCGACACCGCGGGGACTGTCTCCGAGGCGGCGGTCGCACTGAAGGATCTGGGCGCGCGCGACGTGTACGCATGCGCCACGCATGCACTGCTGTCGGGGCCGGCGTGCGAGCGGCTGTCGAAGGCTCCGATAAAGGAAATCGTGGTGACGGACACGGTCGCGATCCCCGAATCGCGCCGGTTCGAAACGCTGTACGTGCTCTCAGTGGGTGAACTGCTGTCGAAGGCGGTGCGGTACATCCATGCGGAGCAGTCTGTGAGCTCGCTCTTTGACTGAAGCGATTGGGCTAATCGCTATCCGCTGCACTACTAACCGATTGCGTTAACAAGGATTTCTCCCAATGGCTTCCGCACAACTCAACGCCACTCCGCGCTCAGACGTCGGCAAGGGCGTCGCCCGGTCGCTTCGCCGCGAGGGCAAGATTCCAGCAGTCATCTACGGCCATGCCCGCGCGCCGCAGCCGCTCGCGATAGACCAGCGTGACCTTGACCGGCTCCTCTCTCATATCGCTGCTGAGAGCACCGTTATTGAGCTGTCCTTTGACGGGGCCACGTCGCGTACCCTCATCCGCGAGATCCAGCGGCATCCGTTCAAGCCGCAGATCCTGCACGTCGATTTCCAGGAGCTCGTCGCTGGTGAGAAGGTCACGGTGGACGTGCCGATCATTCTCGGCGGTGTTCCCGAAGGGGTGCGAGCCGAAGGCGGCGTACTCGATCAGACGATGCGTCAACTCTCGATTCACGTCGATCCAGCGAACATCCCCAATCACATCGATGTCGATGTCAGCGGGCTTGGCATCGGCGACTCGGTGCACGTCTCTGATCTCACGCTTCCCGAGGGCGTCGAAATTCTCGACGACGAGGACGCGACGATCTGCGTGGTGAGTGCGCCGCGTGCGATCGTTGAAGAGACTCCTGCCGAGGTCGTGGCAGAGGGTGGCGCTGAAGAGCCGGAAGTGATCGGCAAGGGCAAGGAAGAGGAAGCCGAGGAAACCGAGGAATAGAAGGACAGCGGCTGGCGGCCAGCGACCACTGGAAAGTGACAGCATCCCTGCCCCTCGGCAGTTCCTTTCCGCCAGCCGCTGATCGCTGATCGCTTTGCTCAACTGGCTTTTCGGCAGGTCCCGGCGCGCTGAACCTACGGACGCGATGAAGCTGATCGTCGGTCTCGGCAACCCCGGTCGTGAATACGAGGGAACGCGCCACAACGTCGGCTGGTGGGTGCTCGACCACCTGGCCGGCGTTTGGCACATGCCGGGCTGGCGCAGGGATGGTGACGCACGGGTCGTGTCGGGTGATGTCTGCGGTCAGAAGGTGCGGCTGTTGAAGCCACTGACTTACATGAATCTGAGCGGGGCCGTGCTGCGCCCTTATCTGCGACGTGAGTCGTGGGATTATGAGAAGGATCTGCTCGTGGTGGTGGATGACGTCGCGCTGCCGCTCGGTACGTTCCGTTTTCGGGCGCGCGGCAGTCATGGCGGGCACAATGGTTTGCGCAGTATCGAGGGTGCGGTTGGTGGTCGCGAGTATGCACGGCTGCGTGTAGGAATCGGCCCGCCCCCGTCGCGACGGGAACGGCAGTCGCCCGATCTGGCCAGGTTCGTGCTCGCGCCGCTGTCGCGTGCCGAACGGGCGGTGATCACGGAGCTGCAGCAGGAGTTGGTCGAGGCTGTCGAGACGTGGGTTCGCGAGGGGATCGACAAAACCATGAACGTGTTCAACCGATCGAGGGAGACCGAGTCGAATGATTGACAACTGGACGGAGATCGCGCAGTCGGCCTGGTGGGTCGGGCTGATCGGACTGCTGCTGGCGGGAGTCGTGTATCGCGGCATCATCAGCGAGCCGGACGGATCAGACGTCATGCGGGTGCTGGCCCGACGAATCCACGAAGGCGCGATGGCGTTCCTCAGGCGCGAGTACATGGTTCTCGCGCCATTCCTGCTCGTGGTCGCGGCGCTGCTGGCGTGGGCGATCGGGCCGCTGACCGCGGCCGCATACCTCGGTGGCGGAATCTGCTCCATCCTCGCGGGGCTGTTCGGGATGCAGGCAGCCACCAGGGCCAACGTCAGAACCAGCGAGGCAGCAAGGGCGCACGGGCAGGCGAGCGCGCTTCAGGTGGCGTTCAATGGCGGCGCCGTCATGGGACTGAGCGTTGCAAGCCTCGGCATTCTCGGCATCGGAGCCGCGTTTTCCCTGCTTTGGGCGACTGCCGCAGGCGCAACGCCCACCGACTTTGCCGAAGTCATTTCAGGATTCGCGATGGGTGCGAGCTCGATTGCTCTCTTCGCCCGCGTCGGCGGTGGCATCTTCACCAAGGCGGCGGATGTGGGCGCAGATCTCGTCGGAAAGGTCGAAGCCGGCATTCCCGAGGACGACCCGCGGAACCCTGCGACGATCGCCGACAACGTCGGCGACAACGTCGGTGACGTGGCCGGGATGGGCGCGGACATCTTCGAGAGTTACGTCGGCTCGATCATCGCCACGATCGCGATAGCAGCCACTTCCACGACCATCGCCGCCGGTGGGAAGATCAGCGCCATGGCGCTGCCACTCGCGTACGTGATGTCGGGGCTGATCGCGTCGGTCGTCGGCATCTTCGCCCTGCGTCTGCTTGCCCGCGGTAATCCCGCGAACGCACTCCGCACCGTGACGATAATCGCGGCCGTGCTGTTCCTTGCTTTTGCGTACTTCCTCACACTCAACATCGGGTTCGAGCAGATCCGGCCGGATGGCGGCGTGTACGGGGTGCTCGGACCGTTCTGGGCTGTTCTCGCGGGTACGGTCGCCGGACTCGCCATCGGTTTCGTCACGGAGTACTACACGGCTGGAAGGCCCGTGCAGCACATCGCCGATTCGTCACAGACCGGCCCGGCAACGAACATCATCGCCGGTCTCGCCATCGGGATGCGTAGCGCGATTCTCCCCGTGCTGATCATCTGTGGCGCAACGTATCTGGCGTTCACCATGTCCGGCCTGTACGGCATCGCCATCGCTGCTGTCGGCATGCTTGCTACCGTCGGCGTGACGATGTCGGTTGATGCCTACGGCCCCATAGCCGATAACGCGGGCGGGATAACCGAGATGGCTCACCTTGGTCCCGACGTCAGAAAGATCACTGACGGCCTCGACGCACTCGGTAATACGACCGCCGCCATCGGCAAGGGCTTTGCGATCGGGAGTGCGGCGCTCACGGCGCTGGCTCTGTTCTCTGCGTACTCCTCGGCTGTCGGCCTGGGAGTCGAAGGGCTCGATCTGCTCGATCCGCTGGTGGTGATAGGGTTGTTCCTCGGAGGGGTGATGCCGTTCTTCGTCGGCGCATCAACGATGACGGCGGTCGGTCGCGCGGCGCAGGGGATGGTGAACGAAGTGCGGCGGCAGTTCCGCGAGATTCCCGGGCTGCTCGAAGGCACCGGTGAGCCGGATTCCGCGCGCTGCGTGGATATCTCGACAAAGGCAGCGCTCAAGGAGATGATCGTCCCCGGCGTGACAGCCGTGCTCGTCCCTGTGGTGGTTGGCCACTTCCTTGGCGTTCGCGCTCTGGGCGGCCTTCTCGCCGGAGCAACAGTCACGGGCGTGATGCTCGCGCTGTTCATGGCGAATGCCGGGGGCGCGTGGGACAATGCCAAGAAGGCGATCGAGGGCGGTCTCTACGGCGGCAAGGGCTCAGATGCACACAAGGCGGCCGTCGTGGGCGACACGGTGGGTGACCCGTTCAAGGACACGTCGGGCCCCTCGATGAACATTCTCATCAAATTGATGGGCGTGGTGAGTCTTGTGCTGGCGCCGTGGTTTATCTCATGAGCGCTTAACGGTCGGGCATCAGCGGGAAGCAACGGCGGAACGACGGGATCCTGTCGTTCCGCCGTTTTCTTGAGAGTGTGCGACGCGTCAGACCCAGACGCGGCCCCCTCGGCCGAAGACGGGCAGATCTTTCAGCCAGCTACTATTCCACTCCTGCCAGAACAACTTGCCCGCCGTTCATCCGCAGTTGCTTCCGCAAATCGTTAACCGCTGCCTCTGTGCTATCTCTCGCGATCGTCGGCCTTCCCAACGTGGGCAAATCCACGCTCTTCAATGCGCTCACCTCCGCCCGCGCGGATGCGGCGAACTATCCGTTCTGCACCGTCGAGCCGAATGTCGGAATGGTCGAAGTGCCGGATCCGCGACTGACCCGCATCGCGGAGCTGGTGAAGCCGAAGCGGGTAGTTCCCACGGTCGTGCAGTTCGTGGACATCGCCGGGCTCGTCAAGGGCGCGGCTCAGGGGGAGGGGCTCGGCAACCAGTTTCTCGCCAACATCCGGGAGACCGACGCCATCGTCCACGTCGTCCGCTGCTTCGACGATCCCGACGTGACGCACATCATGGGCGAGGTGGACCCGGTCCGTGACCGCGAAGTCATCGAGTTCGAACTCGCACTCGCAGACCTCGCGACCGTCGAGAAGCGGATCGACCGCGTCCAGCGCACGGCACGCTCGGGTGACAAGCAAGCGCTCACTGAGCTGCCGGTGCTGGAGCGTGCTCGCGCCGTTCTCCAGGAGGGGCGCGCCCTCTGGGAGGCCAAGCTGCCCGCTGCCGATCTGGCAATCCTGCGTCCTCTCAGCCTCCTCACCACCAAGGATGTCCTGTACGCCGCAAACGTCAGCGACAGCGAGCTGCACGGTGACGATGGCCCGCACCTGAGAGCACTGCGCGAGATCGTAGCCGACAGCGGCGAGCACGCGGAAGTCGTTCCCTTTTCCGCCAGGATCGAGGCAGAGCTCGCAGAGCTGCCAGTCCCGGAGCGCGCCGAGTTCCTCCACTCCCTTGGGTTGGAGTCGGCGGGACTCGACCGCCTAATACACGCCGGCTATCACCTCCTGGGGCTACGGACGTTCTTCACCGTGGGTGAGAACGAAGCGCGGGCCTGGACGATCCATGCAGGGGACACAGCGCCTGTCGCAGCCGGGGGGATCCACACCGATTTCGAGCGCGGATTCATCCGCGCTGAAACCATCGCATACGACGACTTCGTTGCGGCAGGCGGACTGAAGGAGGCACGCGAACGCGGCGTGGTCCGGTCCGAAGGCAGGGATTACATCGTACAGGATGGCGACGTCATCCTGTTCCGCTTCAACGTGTAACGCGGCTGCCGGTACCGCTGGCTGACCACACCCGGCCCGGTCGCGAAACAGCTGTAACTTGGCGGTCAAGCGCTCGAGGCGTATCATCCGTCGGAGCTCCGGCCGTGAGAATCCGATGAGTCCAACCGTCCGCAGTGTGATCGCAGTCCTCGCAGGCATTGCAATCGCCATGTTCGTCATCGCGGGGATCGAGTACATCGGGTCCCTGGCCTATCCACCGCCTGAGGGCCTCGATCCCCGGAACCCTGACGATCGCCGCACCATGATCGAAGGAGCTCCGACTGGTGCGCTGCTGATAGTCGTTGCCGCGTACGCGATTGGCACGTTCATAGGCGGCTATGCAGCGGCGCGCTTCGCCCGCCGGATGCCCAACCTCCACGCGGGCGTGATCGCAACGGTGATCATCGCCGGCACGGCGTGGAACCTCGCGACCTATCAGCACCCGGCATGGTTCTGGGCTGCCTCGATAGCTGTGATAGTCCTGGCCGGAATCGGTGCTGGACGGCTGGGCGATGCGACCAGCGCAGAGCCGCGAGCGGCTGCGTCATAGGTAAGATTCCATCCGGCCCCCGGCCGGCCGCGTCCCGAATCCGCAACCACCAGACGTTCAATGCGTAAGACGACGACCACTCTGCTCCTGGCCGCCCTCACGGGATGTGCCCCCGTTACCACCCAGAGGGCTCCGGTCGCCCTGGACGAGGCTGAGCTGCGCACGCACTTGTTCGCCTTCGCGGACGACTCGATGCTGGGCAGGCGCGCAGGCATGGAGAGCGGCGTTAAGGCGTCGCGCTACATAGCGGAACGGCTCGCCCGCGCGGGGGTGGAGCCGGCTGGAGAGAACGGCTCGTTCTATCTGGCCGTTCCACTTGTACGCATCCGAAGTGACTCCACCTCAACGCTCACGATTGCCGGCGAAAGCCTGCGCTATGGTACGGACTTCGTCGTTGCGACGCCGCGCTGGAAGCTGGCGCAGGCCTCAAACGCGCCGGTGATATTCCTCGGAAACACCGCTGCGGACACAACGGGGTGGCCCACGCGCGAGGAACTCCGCGGAAGGGTCGTGCTCTTCGACCGCCCGGCCAGCGCGAACGCGGCCGTCGCCACGCCACCCGCCCGATACCTCGACGGCGTGGCCGCCATACTCGTCGCCGCCCACATGGACTCACTGCCGGCGAACGCCCGGAACCCGCTTTCAGGTCTCTCGCCAGCATCCCTTCCGGAGCAGATGCCGGCGGTACCACCGGTGATTCTCGTCTCGCATCGCGTCGCCGAGCTCGCGCTGTCCGCACCCCTCGGCTCCGTCGCGAAGGGCGCCGGCGGAGCGCTCGTCACGGCGGATGTCCGGCGCAGCGAGCAGCCGTTGCCCACTTACAACGTCGTGGCGGTGATCCGCGGAATCGACCCGCTCCTGCGCGACGAGTATGTCGTCGTCGGAGCGCACCCGGACCATGTGGGCATCCGGGCCACGCCGCTCGACCACGACTCACTGCGCGCTGTGCTCCGGCTGGCGGAGAGAATGGGTCACGAACGTGGACGCAGGCTGTCGGGGGCCGAGCGTGCGAGGCTCTCTGTGAGGACGGACACGCTGGTGCGAAGCGGGCCCGTGCGTCCAGATTCGGTATTCAACGGCGCTGATGACGACGGATCGGGCTCGATCGTCGCGCTGGCGCTCGCAGAGTCGTTCGCCCGTAGCGGCGTTCGGCCGCGGCGTTCAATCCTCTTCGTCTGGCACCATGCAGAAGAAATAGGGCTGCTGGGCTCCCGCCACTTCGCGGACAATCCGGCGGTGCCCCGGGATGGGATCATTGCCGCGATCAACCTCGACATGGTCGGCCGCGGAGGAGCCGACGACACCCCCGGGGGCGGTCCACGCTACGTGCAGGTGGTCGGCTCGCGCCGGCTCTCCACCCAGCTCGGTGATCTCGTCGAATCGGTGAATGCCCGGCTGCCCGAGCCGATGCAATTCGACTATTCGATGGACGCGGAAGGGCATCCGGAGCGGATCTACTGCCGGAGCGATCATGCGAATTATGCCCGGTACGGAGTCCCGGTCGTGTTCTTCACTACGGGCCTTCACGCCGACTACCACCAGCTCACGGACGAGCCGCAGTACATTGATTACTCGAAGCTGAGGCGGGTCGGCGCACTCGCCGGGGCCCTGACACTCGAGCTCGCGGATGCTGACGCCCGCCCGGTTATCGACAAGCCCGTCCCGGAGCCGTTCGAGCCATGCCGCCAATAGAGCAGGCTACGACGGTTGAGCGGCGAGCGCCAAGCCAGTACCCCAACCAGTCAATGCGGCCAGCACCGTAGATACTTCGACGCCAGTCCCTTAGGTTTACAGCCACAATTGCCCTCCTCCCGCCTCACGGCAACCGGCGGGAGGCATCAACCACGACCAAAGGGAGGTTTGCCGCTCGTGTCACGTCAATACGAGGCGGTGTACATCTTCGACTCCACCCTCGAGGATCCCGCCATCAACGACCGAATCAGCAGGTTTCACTCACTGCTCCGAGCCGACGGCGAGATCGCTGTCGATCACTGGGGCAGACGGCAGCTCGCCTACTCCATCGGCGCGCGGGAGAATGGCTACTACGTTGTCGCCCGCTTCACAGCCGATCCCACGTCCCTTCCTGAATTCGAGCGGGCGCTGAAGCTCGATGACGGCGTTGTTCGCTATCTCATCTCGCTCCACGAGCGCGAAGTTGGTGCGCCCCCGCAGAGTGAGGATGCCCTGGCGGCCGTCGGTCGCGATGACGACGACGACGACGAGGAATAGCAATGAGACGCCCACAGAAGACGTGCCCGTTCTGCGAAACGCGCGTTCGGTTCATCGACTACAAGGACGATCGTACTCTCGGCCGTTTCATCACCGAGCACGGCAAGATTCTGCCGAGCCGCCTCAGCGGAACGTGCGCGCGCCATCAGCGGCAGCTGGCCACGGCAATCAAGCGGGCCAGGTTCCTGGCGTTGATCCCATACACCCAGGGTCACACGGGCTGAGGGAATGACGTCGCCAGCCGCCCCGGCGCCGGCGCGCCGGAAATGGTGGCTGTTCCTGCTTGCGATGGTAGCGTTCGTGACCTTCGGGTACATCCCCGCCGGCGCGGCGTTCACGCCAGTGGGGCCTGCCTTCCTCCTCGTTGGTGGCACAGCCATCGCCTGCGTTCTGGTGGCCGCGGCGCTCCACGGGCGCACCGCGGTCATCCCCCTGGCGGTCGCCGCGGGAGGCATTCTGCTCACCTCGACGATGCCCGGCGCGGACCAGTCCTACCGCTTTCTCGTGCTCGGCTGGACCGTGATACTCTCCGCGAGTTTCGGAATCGTCTGTCTCCTGGCCCCATCGCAACCATTCCTGCCGCGGGGGCTTGCGACACTGGCCGTCGCGCTGGTTGTCGGCATTTCCGGCGTGACGCTGTTCGGGGACGGCCTCGAGAAGGTGCGCAGCGCGATGTACGCCGAGGCTGCGCGCAAGGCAGACCTGATCGACATGGAAGGACAGCGCCGATTCTCGACAGCCAGCTGGCGGGATTCGGAAACTGAGCAGCCGTGGCTTGTGACATTCCGCGCAGCATACGAGGAATGGGTTCATGCGCTTCCGCAGCGAACCATTTTCCTGCTGCCGTCGCTGCTTGCCCTCCAGTCGCTGGCGGGGCTGGCGCTCGGGTGGGAACTGTACCACCGGCTGAGCCGTCACCGTATAGGGGAGCCCCTGGCGCCGCTACGGGAGTTCCGCTTCAACGATCAGTACATCTGGGCGGTGGCCGTGGGCCTCACCATTCTGGTGCTCCCGGAATTTGCCGATGGACGCGCTGCCGGAGCGAACATCCTGCTCTTCTTCGGAGCGCTTTTCGCGCTCCGCGGCTTCGGCGTGCTCGCCTCGTTCCGGCGGGGTCGGTTCATCGTACCGCTGGTCGCCCTGCTCTTCCTCTTCGCGTGGCCTCTGGCCGCCGGAGTGGCGCTTCTGCTCGGCCTGGCGGACATCTGGCTGGACGTCCGGAGGCGCGCGCGGACCGCTCATTAACTATCTTCAGACTGGCAGCGGCTCGCCGCCTTATGGATCAAATCGCCGCCTTATGGATCAAAAGCAATGGAAGTCATTCTCAGACAAGCGATTGAAAAGCTCGGACACACCGGCGATATAGTCCGCGTATCTCCGGGCTATGCCCGCAACTACCTGCTGCCACACGGTCTCGCGTACCCCGCAACGCCCGGGAACCGGCAGCGCCTGGAGCAGGAGCGCACCCGTCTGGAGGCCTCTGAGAACGAGCGGAAGCAGGCGGCGGAGACGCTCGCCGCCAGACTCGAAGAGGTATCGCTCACCTTCTCAGCGCGCGTGGGAGAAGAAGGCAAGCTGTTCGGGTCCGTCACATCGGCAGATATAGCGCAGCAGCTCGAGGCGCAGGGCTTCGAAATCGAGAAGCGCCAGATCGATCTGCACGAGCCCATCAAGGCGCTCGGCGTATACCGCGTGCCCATCCGGCTACACGCTGACGTGCACCCTGAGATCAAAGTCTGGGTCATCAAGCAGTAACGGGCCTGCTTCTGACCCGCCGGGCTCTCTCCAGTGGTGCAGGTGCACCGCAGGCGGGAGCCCGCTGTCGTTTCCGCCCCCTTACTCCACTGGCAACTGGCTTGCCTGATGCAGTATGCAGCGTTGCCGGAACTTTTGGGCGTCCTGCCCACTACGGAATAGAGCCGCGGGCTTCCGTACAACACTTCGACTGGTAGCGAATGGCTGAGACCGTTTCCCTTGCGGTTGCAACTGCGCAGCGCGCCGCGACACTGTGTCTGGATATGAAGGCAAATGACGTCGTTGTTCTCGATCTCACCAGCGTAACCGATATGACCGATTGCTTCGTCATAGCGAGCGGCATGTCCGACACGCATGTTCGGGCAGTGGCCGAGCACGTTCTGGCGGAACTGAAGAAAGAGGGTATGACAGCCCATCACATAGAAGGACTGCAGCAGGGGCGCTGGGTTCTCCTCGACTACGTGGATTTCGTGGTGCACATTTTTCACCCGGCACTGCGCTCGTTCTATCAGCTCGAACGGCTGTGGAGCGATGCTGAGCCGGTCGCGCTGAACCCGCAGGGAGTCACGTGATGAAGACACTCCTTATCCGCTCGATCGTACTGGGACTCCTGGTGCTCTCTGCAGCATCTGCAGCGGATGCCCAGCAGTACTTCGGGAAGAACCAGGTCCAGTATAAGAACTTCAAGTGGCGGGTGCTGGAGACGGAGCACTTCCTGATCCACTACTATCCGGAGGAGCGCGAGGCGATAACCGACGCGGCCCGGATGGCCGAGCGCGCATACAGCAGGATCTCCCAGGTGCTGGGACACCAGTTCCGGGAAAAGAAGCCGATAATTCTGTTCGCGTCCCGCGCAGACTTCGCCCAGAACAACATCTTCGGCGATCTCGGTGAGGGCGTCGGAGGTGTCACCGAGGCGCTTCGGCACCGGCTGATCATGCCGCTCACCGGCGACTACCACAGCTTCGAGCACGTCCTCGCCCACGAGCTGGTGCACGAGTTCCAGTACGATGTCCTCTCCCGTGGCCGCGCCGGGCAGAACCTGCAGCTGATGGCGCAGCTCGATCTCCCGCAGTGGTTCATGGACGGAATGGCTGAGTACCTGTCCATTGGGCCGGACCATCCGCTGACGGACATGTACATGCGCGATGCCGCCGTCAACGGCACGATCCCCACGGTGAGACAGATGCTCGAGCGCCCGGACAGGTGGTCGCCTTATCGCTTCGGGCACGCGCTGTTCACATACATCGGAGACCGCTGGGGCGACGTGGCCATCGGTGCGATTCTGCAGTCTGTACCCAATGTCGGCGTCGAGCGGGCCATCCGGCGGGAGTTGGGCATGACCACGGAGCAGCTCGGGGACGAGTGGCGGGAGGCGCTGCAGGCCAGGTATCTGCCGATGCTTGCCTCTCTCGAGCGACCACTGCAGTTCGCCGCCCCGCTGCTGACCCCACGCCGGACACGGGGTGAGATTTTCCTTGCGCCGGCGCTGTCCAGCGACGGTCGGTACGTGGCCTTCCTGGCCAATGGCGATCCCAAGCGCGGCGACATCTTCATCGATCTGTGGCTGGGCGACGCACAAACCGGAAAGCGCATCAAGAAGCTGGTGGGCAGCACCCTCGACGCAAACTTCGAGGAACTTCGGCTGCTGTACTCGCAGAGCAGCTTCTCCAACGACGGCAGCCGGCTGGCTTTCACCGCGCAGCGCGCCGGCAAGGACGTGCTGTACGTGATCAACGTTCGGGATCAGAAGACCATTCAGCGCATGGACCTCCCTCTCGAGGGAGTCACCAGCCCATCGTGGTCGCCTGACGACCGCCGCATCGTCTTCAGCGGGAGCAAGGGCGGAATCACTGACCTGTACGTCGTGAACGCGGACGGTTCCGACCTGCGGCAGCTTACCAGCGACAGGCATGGCGACCTGCAGCCAGCCTGGTCACCTGATGGGAACTGGGTGGCATGGGCGTCGGAGCGGAACGTCCTCAACCTCTCCGATCTCGACCTCGGCCGCTGGCAGATCTCGCTGATCAACGTAGAGACCGGCGAAGTGCGGCACATCCCGGGGCAGGAAGGTCTGAACATCAATCCGATGTGGGCCCCCGACGCGCAGTCGCTGGCATTCATCTCGGACCGCACCGGTATCGCCAACGTCTTCCTGTACGACATGGTGGCGGGCACGCACCACCAGCTCACGAACGTCGTGTCGGGGGTTTCTGCGATCACGGAATACAGCCCGGCGCTCACCTGGGCGCGGGGCGCAGACAGGCTCGCATTCACGTACTACGAGAATGGCGACTACACCGTTTGGGCGATCGATAACCCGAGGGCCCTGAAGGGCGAGTCGTTCGCAACGTCTGAGCCTGACACCGTCGTCGTTGCGGTCGTCGATACGATGTCCCTGGAGCCAGCCACCCCCGAGCAGACATCCATCTACCGCGCCGAATCCGGGTCGCGCATGTCCGCCGAACTGACCCAGATCGAGATCCCCCGCACCGACGTGATCACCACGTTCGCCGAGCTGAAGACCAACCCGACCTACGGTCTCCCGGATACGACGCGTTTCCGGGAGAACGACTACCGCGCGAAGCTCCGGGCAGACTACATAGCGCAGAGCGACATCGGGTACACTCCCAACTACTACGGGAACAGCGGCTTCTCCGGTGGAACGACGATCGTCTTCAGCGACCTGATCGGCAATCATCAGCTGGCCGTTTCAGGGCAGGTGAACGGCCGGATTCAGGATGCGAGCTTCTTCACCGCGTACAGCAATCTCAGCCGACGATTCCAATACACCGCCGGTGGGTTCCTGCAGCCTATCGTCCTGCCGCTCAACAACGGCACTTTCCAGGAGTTCGGTGACCGCATCCGCGTGGAGTACCTGTTCAGGCGCTACGTCCAACGCAACGTATTCCTTGTCGGCATGTACCCGCGGAACCGATTCACGCGCCTTGAGACAGGCGTGCAGTTCAACAGCATCACGAGCTCGGTCCTGGTTTATGAGTTCGACGTGTTCGCGGACGGTTTCGCATCGAACGGCTCGGTGTGGACGCTCGGCAAGGAGCCCGCACTGAACTTCGTGTCGCCGAACGTGGCGTTCGTCACGGACAACGCTTTGTTTGGGAGCACCGGCCCGCTCTCCGGCAGGCGCGTGCGCCTCGACATCACACCGACCGTCGGGTCGCTGCGAAAGATCGATTACCTGGCCGATATGCGGAATTATCTGCCAATCCGCCTCGGCACGCTCACATTCGCGACACGGGCTCTCGCCAGCATTGCGGTAGGTCGAGACGAATCCCTCTTCCCCAAGTACGTCGGCCGGCCCGACTTCGTGAGAGGCTACGACCGGGCGAACCTCTTCGGTACGGGATTCACCTGTAACTCGTTCCTGGGCTCGGGGATCCAGGGAAGAGCAAGCGACGCATGCTCCACTGTGGAGCTCGTCGGCAGCCGCGTGATCGTCGCCAACGCGGAGCTGCGGTTCCCGCTCATCCGGCGCTTCGAGCTTGGTGCGTTCGGACTGCCCCCGGTCGACGGGGTGGTATTCTACGATGCGGGTGTCGCCTGGAGCAGTGGCCAGGACGTTTCACTGCGCAAGCCGGACAACTACAATCTCGATTTACAGCGTTATCCCCTGACTAGCTGGGGTGGTGGCCTGCGGATGAATCTCTTCAACATGGCCATACTGCGCTGGGACTACGCGATCCCGATGGCAACAGTGAGCAGAAAGGGGAACTGGACCTTTTCGCTCGGACCCAGCTTCTAACTCGCCTCCGGAGGCGCGGGTTGCGGAATGCGACCCGCCTCCTCGAGGTGGTGCCCCTCCCTACAACGGCCTAAGATTCAACGCGTGCGCAGGCTTCTAGTGCTCGCGCTCGCAACCATCGGCTGCGGCCGCGACGC
>CAZOAT010000033.1:0-24507 GCA_964577965.1 uncultured Gemmatimonadaceae bacterium
TCCCCGGGCTCGATGAGGTCGACTATCTCACCTCGACTTCGATCATGGAGTTGACCGAACTCCCGGAGCACCTCGTCATACTTGGCGGGGGATACACCGGCCTGGAGTTCGCCCAGGCATACCGTCGCTTCGGCAGCCGCGTATCCGTCGTCGAACGCGGCCCACAACTCGTGGCCCACGAGGACGAGGACATCGCCGAGGCGGTCGCGGCCATTCTGCGCGATGAAGGGATCGAGGTGCTGCTCAACGCGGAGGTAACAAGCGTCGCCCGCGCCGGGGACGATCTGCTGGTGAACTGGCGCGCCCCCGGGACTTCAGACGGTGAGGACGTCTGTTCGGTGCGCGGTTCGCAGCTGCTGGTGGCCAGCGGCCGGCGTCCCAACACCGATGATCTCGGCCTCGACGCTGCCGGCGTGCGCACCGATGATCGCGGATACATCAAGGCGAGCGAGCGGCTCGAGACGTCGGAACCTGGAACGTACGTGATCGGTGACGTGAAGGGTGGGCCGGCCTTCACCCACATCTCCTACGACGACTTCCGGGTCCTCCGCACCAATCTCCTCGATGGCGGATCGACGACAACAGCCGGCCGGGTCGTGCCATATACCGTCTTCATCGATCCCCAGCTCGGCGCCGTCGGAATGACGGAGCGAGAGGCTCGTGCGTCGGGTCGCAACATCCGGGTCGCAAAGCTCCCGATGTCTCACGTCGCCCGCGCCCTCGAGGTCGACGAGACCCGCGGGCTCATGAAGGCCATCGTTGACGCCGATACGCAGCGCATCCTCGGCGCACGAGTGCTCGGTGTCGAAGGCGGGGAGATCGCGGCGCTCTTCCAGGTCGCCATGATGGGCGACCTGCCCTACACGGCGCTCCGCGATGCCGTCTTCTCACATCCGACCACGGCAGAGGGGCTGAACAACCTCTTTACAACGATGGACCGCGAAGGATAGCGGCGGTAGCTCCACCACCCGTCCCCTTCACTATCTCACAGTGAATTCCTCAGACCGCGCGACGGTACCGTTCGTCAGAACCTCGACGCGATATCTGCCAGCGGGCCACCCCGCTGGATTCACGATGTGAAACGCAGTGACGGTTTCGCCGTCCGCCACTATCGTGCGACTCGACTCGTCCACCACCTGCCCGTCCTGGTACGTCCAGCGAGCTACCAGCGTTCCGCCTGAAACCGAGCGATCAGTTTCCACCACCGCGAAGACAGTGTCGCGCTGGCCGAATTCAGTTGTGCGGTCAGTAACCCGGTTGTCTCCCCCGACCGATCTGCCGACTGTGACATCGGTTACGCGCAGCGCACCATCAACAGCGCCGTTCTGGGCATCCGTGTCACGCTGCCCGCAGCCCCAGGCGGCGCCGGTCACAGTGACGGCGAGCGTAACGGCGAACAGGCGGGCCCAACTCCTCTGCATACGCATGGCGACCTCTTCAGGGCTGGGGTGGGAGAGTGAGGACCTGCCCCGGGTGAATCAGGTCGGGGTTCTTGATCTTGTCCCGGTTGGCTTCGAAGATGGCGTTCCACTTGTTCGCATCGCCGTACTCACGCTTTGCGATCTTCGACAGCGAGTCGCCAGCTTGAACCGTGTAGGCACGCGAAGAAGCAGCAGGGGCGCTTGCGGGTTTCGTTGAACTCCCGCTCTGCACCTGTGAGAAATCTGCCCTCGGCTTGTCGGTCTCGTTCCGCTTCTCGGCTTCCTTTTTGTCTTTTTTCCCGAACAGTGCCATCGCCCCTCCAGCTCGAAAACCGCGTGAATGTCTCGTGCACCACGTCGGCCGGACGTGCAGGAGATGTACCGTACCGCCCGAAAGGGCCGAAATGTCAAGCCACGCCTGGCAGTGGCAGATCGGATGTTCACATGACTCGAGGGCTTCAGGAGGGACGGCCGCTGAAGGCGGTTTCGAGGGCATCGCCGGTGACGGCAGAGTGAGGAACCGCCACTAGCTTTGAGTCGGAGGCTTGATGCGCAAACTCCTTCTGATTCTCGTCATCACTGGGTGCGCGACAGTGCCGCGCCCGGAAAGCACCGTCGTCGCAGCGCGGCAGGACGCGTTCTGGCAGCAGCTGCAGGCGCTCTGCTCCGGCGCGGCCGAAGGACAGCTGCTGCGTGCCCCCGAGGGTGATACGCAGATCTCTCCCGACGCCCGCCTCGTCGTTCATTTCTGGGAGTGCGGCGAGAACGAGCTGCGGTTCCCGCTCCATGTCGGTGAGAATCGCTCGCGCACGTGGGTCTTCATCCGCCACACGGACTCGCTGGAGCTGCGCCACGACCACCGGCACGAGGACGGGACCGAGGAGTCGAATACGTGGTACGGCGCGAGCACGCGGGATCAGGGCACGAGCACACGCCAGGAGTTTGTCTTCGAGCGCGACGGCATGCTGGTGGGCTGGCGCGTGGAGATCGAGCCGGGACGACGCTTCACCTATGGAACCATCCGAGACGGCGTGTGGCGGCATCACATGGAGTTCGACCTCAGCGCCAGCGTAGCGCCGCCGCCGCCGCCCTGGGGACATCAGACACGACCGTCGCAGCGACCGGCGCCGAACTGAGGTGACACAGCACGCCTGAACAGGGGAAGCCGCGAATGCTCAGGGACCCAGACCAAATGATCCGGAGGGAATCATGAGACAACAGGTCAGCCACATTTCAGTGCACCAGACCGCCAAGGTTCTCGCGATCATTTACGGAGTACTCGGCCTGATCTTCTCACCGCTAATCTGGCTGGCGTCGAGGACCACTCCCGACGAAGCGATGCCGCTTTGGCTCGTGGTCCTCTTCCCGCTGCTGTATGCGGTGTTCGGCTACATCGCCACGGCGATCGGAGCGGCGGTGTACAACGCAGTTGCGGCACGCATCGGTGGCGTAGAGGTCACGCTGACGGAGCCTTCACCAACGCGTTAGGTCACCGCGGAATCCGCCGCACCAGACGCGCGAGCCCAGTCAACGTCTTCTGAGCGCACGCGCCAGGACCCGGTCGAGGGCGTTCGCAAATGCCTGCTTGTCGCGCGGCCCATACGGCGCGTGACCGCCCGTCTCGACACCTGAGCCGCGAAGGCCATCCATGAAGTTGCGAATGGATAGTCGCTCGCCGATGCTCTCGGTCGTGTACTCCTCCCCGCGGGGATCAATCACGATTACGCCCTTCGGTACGAGGAGCGCCGCCAGCGGAATGTCAGCCGTGACGGCGACGTCGCCGGACACGGCGTGCTCCGCGATGTAGCGGTCCGCCACGTCGGCACCGCCGTCCACGCGCACCGCCGACACGTACGAGTAGCCGGGCGCGAGCTGAAGCCTCTGGTTCGCTACCATTAGAGTCTCGATCCGCAGGCGCTCCGCGGCGCGGACGCAGATGTCTTTGACATCGCGTGGCGCGGCGTCGGCATCGACCCAGAGGCGCAGGGCTACAGTCGTCCGACCAGCAGGCGTCGCATCGTTGGAGTACCTGGTGTCGTGGGTGGGAGGACTGCGCGGGAACTATACGCGTCCAGGTAGGCAGCGCAAAGGCCGCCAGCGAGAGGAACCGACGGCCCCGACCTCTCGACATCGAGCGTGTCATGCTTTTCCTTCCACTGGCCCCTTCCGCGGGAGGTAGCATGACGCAGGAATGGTTGACCGGTTTCGGAGAAGTATCACGGCGCATCGCCACCTTCATGCCGCAATTGATCGCCGCCGCTCTGCTGGTGCTCGCAGGCTGGCTGCTCGGCTGGTTGCTTGCCTGGCTGGCTCGGCGCGGCACGCATGCGCTGCTCACGCGGGTCGCGCGCGGTGCCTCGCTTGAGACGGAGATCGAGCGCGGAGGCACCGCCGAGCATCTGCCGGCCGTGATCAGCGGCTTCGTCTTCTGGGTCGTGCTCATCTTCTTCGGTGCCGCGGCAATGGAGACTCTGGGCCTGCCGGTCGTCACTGCCTCCCTGAGCCGGGTCGCGTACTACCTGCCGAACGTGCTGGCCGCCCTGGTGATCGTGTTTGCCGGAATCATCGCCGGAAAGGTGATCGGCAACGCAGTCACGCGTGCTGCCGGCACGACTGGCATGGCCTTCGGTTCAACCGTCGGGGCAACAGTCCGCGGCACTGTGATTCTGGTTGCGTTCGTGGTCGCGCTCGAGCAGGTCGGAATCAAGGCTGATCTCCTCGTCGTCATTGTCGCTGTCGTCGTCGGAGCCGCGCTCGCGGGTGCCGGACTCGCTTTCGGCATGGGTGCGAGCACGGCGGTCAGCAACATCATCGCCTCGCATTACGTCGCGCAGTCGTATCGCGTCGGACAGACAGTGCGCGTCGCCGACATTGAAGGCAAGATCATCCAGACCACTCCAACCGCCGTGTTCGTCAGCGCGCCACATGGTCGTGTGATGATCCCCGCACGGCACTTCAGTGAGATGGCATCGGTGCTGCTCACCGAAGGGTAGACGTGAGCGCGGAGGAACGGCTCGCCCTGGCCCTCGTCGCGGATCATCCCGAGGATGCCGCACGGCTGATTGAACGGGCGCGCCCGGCGGACGCGGCCACGCTGCTGGGGCGCATTCCACCCCCAATGGCCGCCGGGATTTTCCGCACACTGGGCCCCTCAGCCGCTGCGGCCTGCGCCGCGGAGCTGGAGGACGATCATCTCGCTGCGATCATCGAAGCCCTGCCGCTGGACGTGGCCAGCACGATACTCCGACGGTCAGAAGCCGCACGGCGCGAGAGCGTGCTCGCTCTGGTCGCAGAGGAGCGTAGTGAGCGACTTCGCGCGCTCCTCGAGTTCGCCGAGAATACCGCGGGTGCGGCCGCTGACCCCGAAGTCGTGGCACTTGCAGTCGATACGACCGCCGAGGTTGCGCGGTTGCAGCTGCGTGAAGTCCCGGGACATCTCCTCACGTATCTGTATATCGTCACCCGTGACCGTACGCTCGTCGGCGTACTGAATATCCGCGAGCTGATGGCGGCAGCACCGAAGCAGACGCTGGGCGCGGCGATGCACGGAGATCCGGTGCGCCTGGATGCGAATACCGACATCGCGACGGTGTCCGCTCACCCTGCATGGCGCGACTTCGATGCACTGCCTGTCGTCGATTCGGCGAACAGGCTGGTGGGAGCGATCCGTCACAGGACGATCCGGCGCATGACCTCGGAAAACTCGCAGGCCGTCGTCGCGACGATAGTTGGTCTCTCAGAGCTGTACTGGACCGGGTTATCCGGCATGCTCGCCAGTCTCGCGCCGGCACAAACTCAGGCGGAGGAGGAAAGCGATGACGCGTGACGGCGTGGTCCAGCTGCTCGCCCAGGCCGAGCTCAGACAATATCCGAACGAGGCGGCGCCGCTGCTGGAGCGGATGCCAACGCAGGAGGCCGCTGACCTCCTTCAGCAGCAGGATCCGGGACTTGCCGCCGACACTCTGCGCCGGCTGCGCTCAGACCGGGCGGCCGATGTCATCCGCGCTCTCAGTGAGCCCGCCGCAAGCCGCATCCTTGCCGCACTGGAGCCCACTGTTGCCGCAGCACTGGTTGCGCGACTCGACGACGAAGCACGTGCGGCGCGCCTGACCGCGCTCGATGATACGCTGGCCAGGGAACTGAGCGAGCTGATGTCCTACCCGCACGACGTCGCGGGTGGTCTCATGGATCCGCGGGTGACCGCCTTCCGGCCGGAGACCAGCGCGCGGGAGGCGCTGGCGCACCTGCGCGGGCTTCGCAACAGGGCAATCCACGAAGTTTTTGTGGTCGATGATGAAAAGCGTCTGACCGGGTCAGTCGCGGTTCAGGATCTGGCACTGGCAGAACCGGATCTCCGGCTGGATGAGCTGGCTCAACCCGGTCCTCCACGTGTGCAGGCGCTCGCCCCACAGGAGGAGCTCGTGGCGCTCTCCGAGGAGCGCCGCCTGACAAGCCTTCCGGTGGTGGACATCAGCGAGCGACTGGTTGGTGTGGTCCGCTATGCCGACCTGTTGATGGCTACGCAGCGCGACGCCACTGCCGACATCCAGACGATGGTAGGTGTCAGCAGGGAGGAGCGCGCACTCTCGAGCTCCATGTTCTCCGTGCGCAAGCGGCTTCCCTGGCTCCAGATCAATCTCGCGACCGCGTTCCTGGCGGCCGCTGTCGTGGGAATCTTCGAGGACACCATTGCGCAATTCACCGCGCTCGCCGTGCTGCTGCCGGTGGTCGCTGGTCAATCGGGGAACACGGGGGCGCAGGCGCTGGCAGTGACAATGCGCGGACTCACGCTGCGCGAGATCCAGGTGCGTCACTGGCTGCGCATGGTACGCAAGGAGCTTGCAGTCGGCACGATCAATGGAGTCGCGGTCGCGCTGGTGACATCGCTGGGTGTCTATCTGTGGAGCCAGTCAATCGGCATCGCTGCAGTGATCGGAGCTTCGATGATCTGCTCGATCGTGATAGCCGGACTGGCGGGCGTGTCGGTACCAATGCTGCTCACGCTGCTGCGGCAGGATCCAGCAGCGGCGTCTTCGATCGTGCTCACGACGATCACCGATGTGACCGGGTTCCTCACTTTTCTCGGCTTCGCCACTCTGGCGAGTGGTATGCTGTGAGCCGGAGACGAACGTTAGAATACTCAAGTGGTTCTGTGCCGTCACCTCAGAATCGGTGCCCACTAATCTCAGGATTTCCGACCATGCTGCGAGTTCACCTCCGCCGCACGAGCGGCTTCGTCATCGCGATCTCGCTGTCCGCCTGTGCGACCGCGGCAGTTCCATCGCAGTCTGCCGCGCCACTCCTCCCACCGCCGGCAGCAGAGCAACGCCCCTTCACGGTGACTGCGCCGCACGGAGCGACTCGTGTGGACGAGTACTACTGGCTGCGGGAGCGGGAAAATCCGCAGGTGACATCCTATCTCGAAGCCGAGAACGCATACACGCAGGCTGTCATGGCACCGACCGAGCAGCTGCAGGAGCGGATCTTCGAGGAGATCCGCGGGCGGATCAAAGAGACTGACATGTCCGTACCGTACCGGCTCCGGAATTACTGGTACTACACGCGTTATGAGGAGGGGAAGAGCCATCCGATCCACGCCCGCAAGCGTGGATCGCTCGATGCGCCGGAGGAAGTACTGCTGGACGCGAACCAGCGCGCGGAAGGCAAGCCGTTCTACAACGCCAGCTGGCAGGTCAGCTCCGGAGAGGACATCCTCGCATTCGCGGAAGACACGATAGGGCGGAACATCGTCACGATCAGGTTCAAAGACCTGCGGACCGGGGAGCTGCTTCCCGACGTGATCTCCGACGTGTCCTGGAACATGGCCTGGGCCGAGGACAACCGCACGCTGTTCTACGCCGCCAAGGATCCAGTCACTCTCCGCGCGGACCGCATCTTTCGCTACCTGCTGGGTGGCGGCGCCGGTCCGCAGCTCGTGTTCACCGAGACCGACGAGACCTTCTCGACGTACGTATCCAAGACCAGGTCTCGCGATTACCTCGTGATCGGCTCGTCCCATACACTAAGCGACGAGTATCGAGTGCTGCCGGCCGCCGACCCCCAGGGAGAGTTCCGGCTTTTTCTTCCACGCCAGCGCGGCCATGAGCACAACATCACCCATGTGGGTGAGCACTTCTTCATCCGAAGCAATGACGGCGGGAAGAACTTTCGCGTGATGCGCACGCCGGTGAATCGCACCGGCCGCGAGAACTGGGAGGAAGTCATTCCGCACCGGGAAGACGTGTACCTGCAGGCACTGGATGTGTTTCGCGACCATCTGGTGGTGACGGAGCGGAAGGATGCTCTGACCCATATGCAGGTGCGCCCTTTATCCGGAGGCGAGCCGCATTACGTCAGCTTCGACGAGCAGGCGTACGTCGTCTCCCCGACCGGCAACATGGAGATCGACACGGACGTGCTGCGGTTCAACTATCAGTCGCTGACCACGCCGGGCTCCGTCTACGATTACGACATGCGGACGCGCGAGCGGAGGCTGCTGAAGCGTGACGAGGTCCTCGGCGGGTACGATCCCGCTGAATACAGGAGCGAGAGGTTGTTCACCACCGCACGGGATGGAACACGCGTCCCGGTGTCACTCGTGTATCGCCGTGATCTCCGGAAGGGTGCTGCCCAGCCGCTGCTGCTGTATGGCTATGGCTCCTACGGGAGCAGCATGAATCCGACATTCTCCTCGATCCGGTTGACCCTGCTGGACCGCGGTTTCATCTACGCGATCGCCCATATACGCGGCGGCCAGGAGATGGGGCGCGACTGGTATGACGCGGGCAAGCTGCTGCAGAAGAAGAACACCTTCACGGATTTCATCGATGTGGCGGAGGATCTGGTGCAGCGGGGCTACACCGCACGCGAACAGATGTACGCCATGGGCGGGAGCGCGGGCGGGCTGCTGATGGGTGCGGTAGTGACGATGCGGCCGGATCTGTTCCACGGCGTCGTCGCTCAGGTACCATTCGTTGACGTGGTTACGACGATGCTGGACGAGACGATCCCGCTTACGAGCTTCGAGTGGGACGAGTGGGGTGATCCGCGCGAGCCCGAGGCGTACGAGTACATGCTGTCCTACTCCCCATACGACAACGTCGCTCGCCGGGCTTATCCGAACCTTCTTGTCACGACCGGCCTGCACGACTCCCAGGTTCAGTACTGGGAGCCTGCCAAATGGGTCGCTCGTCTCAGGGTGAACAACACCGGTACAAATCGCATTCTGCTTCGGACGAACATGACCGCTGGTCACGGTGGCGCCGCCGGACGCTACCAGCGCTGGCGCGAGATCGCTCGGGAGTACGCCTTCCTTCTCGACCTGGCCGGCCGGGCACGTACGCCGCCGGTGGGGCCATCGCGGAACGTCACCGATTCCCGAGCCCGCGATTAGAGGTTTCAAGTAGCAGCATTGACTCCGATTATGAGAGGTATTGCCGTGAAGCTCTCGAGATACTGGTTCACCGCGCTTGCTCTAGCTTCCTGCACCCCCGCAGTTCAGGTGAGCACCGGTAGTGCAGCTGTGCCATCAATAGATGAGGGCCGTCTCGCGGAGCACATCCGTATCCTTGCCTCTGACGAGTTCGCGGGACGCGCGCCGGCCAGCCCGGGTGAGGAGAGGACCGTCAACTATCTGGTCGAGCAGCTGAGCGCTGCCGGCCTCGTGCCCGGAGGGCCGAACGGCAGCTGGTTTCAGGAGGTTCCCCTCAACCAGTACGACATCGTCGGTACGCCTTCGCTGAGCTTTACCGTCGCCGGACAGCGCCAGCCGCTCACACAGGGTGAGGAGATCGCCGTTCGCGCCAGCCAGCTGAACGTGGAGCGTGTGTCCATCGCGAATGCCCCGCTCGTCTTCGTCGGCTACGGAGTGCGCGCGCCTGAGCGGAACTGGGATGACTTCAAGGGCCAGGACATGCGCGGCAAGATCGGCATCGTCCTCGTCAACGACCCTGATTTCGAAGCGGGTGCGGGCGACTTCGGCGGCAGGACGATGACGTACTACGGCCGCTGGACCTACAAGTTCGAGATCGCCGCTGAACTCGGGATGACCGGAATGCTGGTAGTGCACGAAACCGAGCCGGCGTCCTACGGCTGGGCGACGGTGAAGAACTCGAACACGAATACGATGTTCGACATCGTGCGGTCGAATCCCGCCACGGTGCACCCGATGATCGAGGGTTGGATACAGCGCGACGTGGCAGTCGAACTCCTCCGCGCGGCCGGGCACGATTTCGACGCGCTCAAGCGTCAGGCGCAGACTCGCGACTTCCAGCCGGTCACGCTGGCCAACGCAACGTTCTCCGCCGACTACGCGGTGCAGTACTCCACGATCCGCACCCGCAACGTGCTCGGCAGGCTTCCAGGCAGCGCGTACCCGAACGAGACGATCCTTTACGGCGCGCATTGGGATCACCTCGGGATCGGAGCGCCGGACGCGCGCGGTGACAGCATCTACAACGGCGCCGTGGACAACGCGACAGGAACAGCAGTGGTGCTCGAAATCGCGCGCGCTTTTGCGGCAGGACCGCACCCCCAGCGTTCAGTCGTCTTCGCGCTGTGGACCGCCGAAGAGCGGGGATTGCTCGGCTCCGAGTACTATGCGGATAATCCGGTATACCCGCTGGAGACCACGGTCGCGGGTTTCAACATCGACGCGCCCCAGCCGTCCGGCCCCGCACGCGACATGGTTGTCATCGGTACCGGACAGAGCGAGCTGGAGGATTATCTGGCGCGACTGGTGACCGCGGCCGGCCGGGTAATCACCCCCGACCCGAATCCCGAGGCGGGGTACTTTTTCCGCTCGGACCATTTTCCGCTCGCGAAGCGCGGCGCACCGATGCTGTACGCCAAGGCGGGGGTGGACCTGCTGAATGGCGGCACCGCAGCCGGTGACGCGTTCGACGTCGCTTACCGTCGTGACCGCTACCACCAGCCAGCTGATAAGTACGACCCGGCGACGTGGAACCTTGGCGGCATAGTGCAGGACGCGACGCTTCTCTACAGGATGGGACTGGAGCTGGCGAACTCGCGCGCGTGGCCGAATTACCGGCCGACATCCGAGTTCAGGCCGGTGCGCGACGCGTCAGCAGCGCGGCGGCAGTAGCTGCTGGAGGCTGGCAAGCTCGCCGATCTTATCATCGTGGACGGGGATCCCCACTCGGACATCACGGCCCTGCAGAACATCATGGCGGTCGTGAAGGGCGGTGAGGTCGTAGTGTCCAGATAGCGGCGCGATGCTGCGCCTTAACCCTCGATCTTGTAGACCTCCCGGTGACCTGAGTCTATGAGGTCGTGATACCCCTCCATGATCTTCTCCATCTCCTTCATGTCTTCGTCCGTCATGCCCTTGCCTTCCATCATCTCTTCGAAGGCCTGCATGCTCGGAACCTCGAACTCAGAAACCAGGGTCCAGTATCGCTCGCCTGAGAAATCCGTCATGACTCGCATTTTCCCCATCCCTTGGGACGATGGGAGTCTTGCCATCGCGAGAAACTTGTCGGCCAGGGGACGCACCTTCCCGGGCCTGCAGTGAAACACTTCTCGGATCAGCAGCACGGTGCCTCCGTTGTCGGTTTGCGCATGTTTCAGCCGCAACAGGCAGACCGCAGCCGCTGAGATGATGGGCATAAACGGAGGGCCGGCGTGAGCCGGCCCTCCGTCCATCCCCGCAGGCGATGCCAGCTCAGTCGGCGCGCTCCGCCTTCAGGTTGATCGACGTTTCGGCGAGCTCAGTCAGCAGCTTGTCCGTATTCCCCTCTTCGTCGAGCGTCGTCTGCAGCAGGTCTGCCTGGTCCGCGTAGCCCAGCTGGCGCGCATAGGTCCTGGCGCAACCATAGCCTGCCATCTCGTAATGCTCGACATGCTGCGCTGCCGCGATCAGCCCGGCGTCGAGAACTTCAGGAGCTGGTTTCTCGCTGATGAGCTCCTTGGCTTCCTCGATGAGTCCTTCCATCCCGACGCATTTCTTTCCGCGCGGGCTCACCTCGAGGTCGGCGCAGATCCGCTCGATGCGATCGACATGCTGCTCGGTCATCGCCTTGTGCTGCTGGAAGGCCCGCTTGAGCTCGGGATGTGACGCGGCCTTAGTCATCTTGTCGAGGCCTTTGATGATCATCTTCTCTGCGCTGTAGAGGTCCTTCAGCTCCTCTACGTACAGGTCCTTGAGTGTATCGAGTTCCATGTTCGTCTCCCCTGGCGTGGCTGGTGTTACCACCAAGCGGGGCAAGGGGAATGCCATCCTGATGGCTGAGCTCGGGCGGCGCCAGGCACCGTGGCCCGGCAAGAGGATTTCCTCGGGGTCCGCTCGATCGGCGTTGGCTCTACCGGTAAATTCCAAGGCTATGCAGGTACGACCGGTGCGCGCGTCCGATCGAGCGGAGTGGCTCCGCATGCTGCGTGGGCTTCATCCCGAGATGCCCGAGTCGGTGCACGTCCCTTCTATAGATGCGTTCCTTGCGGGCGAGCCGCACGAATCGCTCCTTCCTTCGGTTGTTTTTGTGTGTGAGCGGTCCGGCGGCAAGCTTGCCGGCTTTCTCGAGCTGTCGGTGCGCAACTACGCCGAGGAATGCGCTGGAGCGACGCCGTACGTGGAGAGCTGGTTTGTGGATTCCGACATGAGGCAGCAGGGTCTCGGGCGGGCGCTGATGCAGGCTGCGGAAGACTGGGCTCGCGCCATGGGGTATCCGGAAATGGCGTCAGACGCGGTTCTGGAGAACGAGGTCAGCCACCGCGCACACGAGGCAGTGGGTTTTGCTGAGGTGGAGCGGATCGTCGTCTTCCGCAAACCGCTGCCGGCGGAGTCCGTGTAAACCATCAGTTGCTGCGGCGTGTCCCAGTCCTTGAGTCGTCGCGACCCGCAGTCATCGGCAGCAGATCACGAGCGTGTGACCGTGCTGATCACTTTCTGATGGCGCGTCGCCGTGAAACACCGTGTGCATGGGGTCGTACGGTGAAGTACGGACGAACACATGCGCTCCGGCCATTCCGCTTTCCCGCCATCAGCACGCCGTCATTGAGTACTGAAACGGACTTATGCGCTACCTCCTTCTCCTGCTCGTCCCGGCTGCGGTTGCCGCCCAGGATCCCGCGACCCCCGCGACATCGAGCGGTGATTTGCCGGCCCCGCCGACGATGCAGGCGCTTCGGGTGACCGAGCCGATCCGGATCGATGGCCGGCTGGACGAGGGCGCGTGGTCGCTGGCCGCTCCAGCCACTGGATTCCGCCAGCAGCAGCCAGATGAAGGGGAGCCGGCAACGCACGCCACCGAGGTTCGCGTCCTGTACGATGACCAGGCGCTGTACATAGGCGCGCGCATGTTCGACAGCGAGCCGGAGAAGATCCGCGCGCAACTTGCCCGCCGCGATGAGGGGGTCACGGGTGCCGATCTGCTGGAGGTCATGATCGACTCATATCACGACCGCGTGTCAGGCTACATGATCCGGATCACGCCGGCTGGCGCGATTCGCGACGTGACTGTGAGCGCCTCCGGTGCGGTTGACCCGTCATGGGACGCCGTGTTCGAGTCCGCGGCTGTCATTGACTCGCTCGGTTGGACGATGGAGATGCGCATCCCGTTCTCGCAGTTGCGCTACACGCCGCGGGAGGGAGAACAGACGTTCGGCATCAATTTCCGGCGGTCTGTTGGTCGCCTTGCCGAGAGCACGGAGTACTCGTTCACGCCGCGAACGGCCGCGTCTGGCCCGCAGCGCTGGGCGACGCTCGCCGGTCTGGAAGGACTACCCCGATCGCGATATGTGGAGATCATGCCGTACGTGACGAGCCGCGCTGAATTCCCACACGTCGCTGCGAACAATCCCTTCCGCAGTGACAAGGAGTTCCAGCTGAAAGGCGGCCTCGACGTGCGCTACGGGCTGACCAGCGGGCTGACGCTGAGTGGTACCGTAAACCCGGATTTTGGCCAGGTCGAAGTCGATCCGGCACGGGTGAACCTCACCGCCAACGAGCTGTTCTTCCCGGAGAAGCGGCCGTTCTTCGTGGAAGGTGCTGAGATTTTCAGATTCGGACAGATCCGCTCGTTCAACAGCGGGTCCTTTCCGACTCTTTTCCACTCCCGCCGCATAGGGCGTACACCGCAGCGGCGGATCGACTTTCAGTATCCGTTCGCCGACATGCCCGAGGAAGCGACGATTGCGGCAGCGGCCAAGATCGCGGGACAGCCGCGGCCCGGGCTGTCGCTGGGACTGCTCAACGCGCTGACTGTGCGCGAGACGGCGCCTTTCCAGGACGAGTCCGGAGAGCGCGGTTCGGCCGTGGTTGAGCCGCTGACCAACTATTTCGTGAACCGCGTACGGCAGGATTTCCGCGGAGGGAATACTCAGGTCGGCGCGCTGGTCACCGCCGTGAACCGGGACCTCGCCGACGAAGATCTCGCGCAGCTGCTGCGGCGCGATGCCTACTACGCGGGTCTCGATTTCCGCCAGACGTGGCAGCAGCGGATGTATGAGGTGAACGCCTCGTACGGGCGGAGCGCGGTGCTGGGTTCAGAGGAGGCCATCACGGCCACCCAGCGCTCTCCGGTCAGGTACTTTCAGCGACCTGATCTGGAAGCGGATCATCTCGATCCGGGCCGTACGTCGCTGTACGGTGATGCGTGGCGTTTCTCGGCCGCGAAGGTGTCGGGACGTCGCCTGCTGGCGAGCGTGGCTGCCCAGGGCGTGAGCCCCGGCTTCGAAGTCAACGACCTCGGCTTCCAGTCGCAGGCAGGGTATCGCGGAATCTTCCAGGGTGGAGGGATCCGGCAGGAGCAGCCCGGCCGGATCCTGCGCAACTGGTTCGTCGGGCCGTTCAGCGGAAGGAGCTGGAACTACGACGGCGACGTCATCAACTCGCATCTCGGTTTTTCGGCGGACTGGCGGCTGCTGAACTTCTGGGGCGGATGGTTTTCCATGGGGATCGACGGCAGGACGATGAGCGACCGGCTGACGCGAGGCGGACCATCCATGGTTCAGCCGCAGGGCCGATTCGGCAACATCGGGTTCTACTCCGATCAACGCCGGATCTACACGATAGAGGCTGGTGGCTGGTACAACGATCGCCGCGATGCGAATCGAAGCCGCGGAATGTGGACGAATTTCTCCATCCGTCCGAGCTCGGCATTGCGCGTGACGTTAGCCCCCGAGATCATGGCGTCACACGATGCTGTGCAGTTCCTCCGCAGCGTTTCCGATACAGCCGCGGTGGGCACTTACGGGCGACGGTACCTGTTCGGCGACCTTCGCTACAACCAGCTCTCGCTCGAGACGCGCGTGGACTGGACGTTCACGCCGCAGCTGTCGCTGCAGGTGTTCGCACAGCCGCTGATCGCCAACGGCGAGTATCAGGGTTTCAGAAGCCTGCGACAGGCCCGGACTTTCGAGTTCGACGAGTTCACGGAAGCCGACGGCACGCTGACGCGTGACGAGAACGGTCTTGTCGCGCATCCGCCGGGCGGTCCGGATATCAGGATCGGTGAGCCGAATTTCACCACTCTTTCCCTCGTGGGGAACGCGGTCGTGCGGTGGCAGTATCGCCCTGGCTCGGCGCTGTTCTTCGTCTGGCAGCAGCGGCGCAGCGGGTTCGAGCAGACGCCTGGTTTTGCGCCCGCGCGTGATCTCGGCGGGATCTTCCGCGAGCGGCCGGAGAACGTCTTCGCCATCAAAGCGAGCTACTGGATAGGGCGTTGAAGTCCCGCGGCGGACTACATGGCAGCAAGTATCGCCTTGAAGCGAGGAGTGTCGCGGAGGGAAGCGAAGTCGGGATCATGCTCAATCCACTCCCGATGGCCATAACCCTTGTCGAGAGCTTTCTCGAGCGCGACAAGCGCATCCTCGTGCTCCCCCAACAGTGCGTATGTACAGGCAGCGTTATAAAGCATGATGGTGTCGTCGGGATCTATCTGCGCTGCGCGCCGCGCATACTCGAGAGCGCGCTCACGCTCTCCGAATTGCGCGAGTATCGAGCCCGCGAGATTGTACGCACGGGCGTCATCCGGATTCAGTTCGAGGTGCTCCTCCGCGAGCTTGAGTCCGTGCTGAGCTGCGATGCGCGATTCGTCGTCCCGGCCGAGCGAGCGGTAGGACAATGCGAGGAAATTCGGGGTGAGATAGTCTTCCGGCCGGATGAGCGCCGCACGCTCGAACAGCCGCACGGCCTCCGCGAACTTGCCGTGTGAGTGACAGGCGCGCCCATAGAAGTACGGTGCCTCGAACAGCTTTGGATCCAATCGCATTGCCCGCTCGAACTCCGCTTCCGCCTCGGCGAAGCTGCGCTTGTTCAGCCAGAGTGCCATCGCCCGCGCGAGGTGCGCATCGGCAAGATCAGGTTCCAGCTCCAGCGCTCGCGCACTCGCGGCTTCTGCCTGGCGGAGGTTGGACTCCCGCGCATCGTGGTTCTCGTACAGGAGGGAACAGCAGTTGGCGATGCCTGCGTACGCGAGTGCATACTCCGGGTCCTCCTCGGTTGCCCGCTTGAACATTTGCCGGGCGAACTCCAGGCTTTTGCGCCGGTCCTCGAGGAACTGCCGGCCACGCAGGTAGAACTCGTACGCCTTCACGTTATCAGTGCGGGACTTGCCTATTGCCTTCTTTTCATCCTCGCTGAGAATCACGCGTAACGCCTTCACGATGGCCTGCGAAATGTCATCCTGAATCGCGAACACGTCCTCCATCTCGCGGTCGTAGCGCTCGGACCACAGGTGGTAGCCGTCCGCAACGTTCACGAGCTGGGCTGTTATCCGAAGCCGATTCCCCATCTTGCGAACGCTTCCCTCCAGGAATGTGGATACCTTGAGTTTGCGTCCGATCTCGGCGATCTCCTCGTTCTTCCCCTTGAGTGCGAACGACGCGGTCCGCGAGGCAACTCTCAGCGTCTGGATTTTGGACAGAGCGTTGATGATCTCCTCTGCGATTCCATCGGTGAAGTACTCGTTCTCCGGGTCGGCGCTCATGTTGCTGAACGGGAGAACGGCGATGGATTTCGCCGATGACACGTTCGTCTGCGGCATCGTTTCGGTGTCGCTGGGCGTGTTCAGGCTGGTGGAAGCCAGCGCCTGGCTGAACATCGCGGTCGTCCGGAAGCGTCCGGTCACGTCGGTTGCCATCGCCTTGGTGATGGCCCGCTCGACGTTCTCCGGAACACTGCTCCGTATCCCGCGAATCGGTTTCGCCGGCTCCGTGAAGCGCTTCGCCATGATCGCCTGGGCTGTCGGGCCGGTAAACGGCCGCTCGCCGCTGAGCATCTCGTACAGCATACAGGCGAGGCTGTACTGATCGCTGCGGCCATCCAGATTCGCTTCGCCCGCGGCCTGTTCCGGGCTCACGTACGCCGGTGTACCGACCATCATCCCGGTCTGTGTCAGAGTCTCGGAGCCGACGGAGCTGACCGCCTTGGCGATTCCGAAGTCCATCACCATCGCCTCGCCCTCGTGGAGCATCACGTTCTCAGGTTTGATGTCCCGGTGCACGATCTGCTGGCGGTGGGCGTAGTCCAGCGCGGAGGCGATGGCGCGCGCATGGCGGATGGCTTCATCCACGGGGAGCAGTTGCTCGCGGTCGAGCCGCTCGCGGAGCGATTCGCCCTCCACGTATGGCATGACGTAATACAGGAATCCGTCCGCCTGTCCCGACTCGTGCAGCGGAAGGATGTGCGGGTGATTCAACCGAGCGGCAACCTTTATCTCGCGGAGAAAGCGGTCAGGCCCGAGCGAAGCAGCCAGTTCCGGGTGCAGCACCTTGAGCGCGACGAGGCGCTCATGCCTCGTGTCCTGGGCGAGGTACACGGTCGCCATGCCACCGCGGCCGAGCTCGCGATCGATGGTGTAGGACTGCGACAATGCCTCGCGGAGCCGTTCGATCAGGAGCGTCAAATCGTCCTCACATCGCCTTCTGGATGGCCTGGAACCTCGGCAGCTCCCGGATCGAATCGAAGTCCGAATCGTGGTCGATCCACTCGCGGTGGCCGAAGCCCCGGTCTATGGCTCGTTCCAGGCAGGAGATTGCGTCGTCGGCCTTGCCGAGCTTGCTGTAGGTGCACGCGACGTTGTACAGCAGCATCGGATCGTCGGGATCGATCTCCAGCGATCTGCGGGCGAACTCCAGGGCTGGCTCGGTCTCCCCGAGCCGTGAGTAGGCCCCAGCGGCGAGATTGCAGGCGCGGGCGTCGTCGGGGTTCAGTGCCAGCCGGTCCTCGATGAGCTTGAGCACCCGGCGGTTCACTGCCTGGCTCTCGTCGTGCATGCCGAGCGATTCGAGCGCGGCAGCGAGAAGCGTCGGTGCCTGGAAGTCTTCGGGCCGCAGCGCTGCCGCCCGCTCGAACAGCTTGATGGCTTCGTTGAACCTGCCCTGGGATAGCCTTGCCCGGCCGTAGAAATACGGCGCCTCGAACAGCTTTGGATCGAGCTTCATCGCGGTCTCGAAGTGCTGCTCCGCTTCCTCGAGCCGCTTGTTGAGCCAGGTCGCAATCCCGCGCGCCACGTGCGCCTCGGCCAACCCGGGGTCGAGCTCGAGCGCCTTGAGACTGGCTGCGTCAGCCTGCCGGAGGTTTGACTCACGCGCGTCGAAATAGGTGTACAGGAGCGAGCAGCAGTCGGCAACGCCGGCGTATGCCAGCGCGTAATCGGGATCGATCTCAATCGCGCGATTGAACATCTGCCGGGAGTGCTCGAGACTCCGCCTCCGGAGCTGATGGAAGAACTGGCGGCCGCGCAGATAGAACTCGTACGCCTGGACGTTGACGGTCCGCGGCTTCTCGATCGCCTTCTTTTCGTCCTCGCTGAGAATCACCCGCAACGCCTTCACGATCGCCTGCGAAATCTCGTCCTGGATCGCGAAGATGTCCTCCATCTCACGGTCGTAGCGCTCCGACCAGAGCTGATATCCGTCGGCCACGTTCACGAGCTGCGCCGTGATGCGGAGGCGGTTGCCCATCTTGCGCACCGTGCCGTCGAGCACCGTCGAGACGTGAAGCTTGCGGCCGACCTCTCCGAGATCCTCGTTCTTCCCCTTCAGCGCGAAGGAGACTATGCGGGATGCCACGCGCAGCGTCTGGATCTTCGAGAGAGCGTTGATGATCTCCTCGGCCATCCCGTCGGCGAAATACTCATTCTCGGGATCGGTGCTCGAATTGACGAACGGCAGCACAGCGACTGACTTCGCAGCGGCGACAGTCGGCTGGGGGAGCGTCGCCGTGTCCGTCGGGGTGGTGAGCGAGCTGGAGGCGAGTGCCTGCGCGAACATCGCTGACGTCTTGTACCTCGCGCCGACGTCAGTCGACATCGCCTTGGTCACCGCGCGCTCGACGCTTTCCGGAACGCTGCCGCGGAGTGAACGGAGCGGCTTGGCGCTCTCGGTGAAGCGCTTGGCCATCACCGCCTGCGCGGTCGGGCCCGTGAATGCTCGCTCACCACTCAGCATCTCGTACAGCATGCAGGCGAGACTGTACTGGTCGCTTCTGCCGTCGAGATTGGTCTCACCCGCCGCCTGTTCCGGACTCACGTACGCAGGCGTGCCGACCATCATCCCCGTCTGGGTAAGCGTGTCGTGCCCGGCCATGCTCACCGCCTTCGCGATGCCGAAATCCATCACCATTGCTTCGCCTTCGTGCAGCATCACGTTTTCCGGCTTGATGTCGCGGTGCACGATGCTCTGGCGGTGCGCGTAGTCGAGCGCCGAGGCTATGCCGCGGGCATGGTGCAGCGCTTCGTCGATTGGAAGCTGATGCTCCCGGTCGAGGCGCTCGCGGAGCGACTCGCCTTCCACGTACGGCATCACGTAATACAGGAACCCATCCGCCTCACCGGAGTCGTGCAACCCGAGGATGTGCGGATGATTGAGCCGTGCCGCCACCTTGATCTCGCGCAGGAACCGATCGGGGCCAAGCGATGCTGCAAGCTCCGGGTGGAGCACCTTCAATGCGACGAGGCGCTCGTGCTTGACGTCCTGCGCCAGATACACGGTCGCCATGCCACCGCGGCCAAGCTCGCGATCTATTGTATAGCTCTGCGACAGCGCCCCGCGCAGGCGCTCGATGGGAGTCGTTGCCATCACATCACCTGGAGCAGCGACTGATATCGCGGGGAGCCTCGGATCGCTTCGAGATCGGGATCGTGCTCCATCCACTCCTTGTGGGCATACCCCTTGTCCACTGCGCGCTCGAGGATCGTGATCGATTCGTCCAGCTTGCCGAGCGATGCGTAGGCGCATGCGATGTTGTAAAGCACTCCGGCGTCATCGGGGTCTACGGCCACCGCGCGATCCACAAAACTGAGCGCCTTCTCCTGGTCGCCAAGCACTGACATGCTGAGCGCGCCCATAATCAGCGCTCGGGCGTCGTCCGGATTCAGCTCGAGCCGCTCGTTGACCAGCTGAACCGCGCGCCGGTAGGCGTTCTCCGAGTCGATCTCCCTGCCCGCCGCGTGATACGCCTGGCCGAGCAGAGTCGGCGCCTGGAAGTCCTCGGGTCGAAGAGCGGCGGCCCGCTCAAAAAGCTTCGCCGCCTCCAGCGGCTGGCCCTGCGACAGACGAGCCCTGGCAAAGAAGTACGCCGCCTCAAAAAGCTTGGGGTTCAGGCGCAGCGCCGCCTCAAACTCGCTCTCGGCTTCGTCGAAGCGCTTGCTGAGTGAGACTGCGAGCCCGCGCGCCACGTGCGCCTCTGCCAGGTCCGGCTCGAGCTCAAGTGCCTTTCGACTCGCGATGTCGGCCTGGCGGAGATTCAGGTCCCGCGCGTCGAAATACATGTAGAGCAGCGAACAGCAATCGGCCACACCGGCATGCGCCAGCGCGTACTCGGGGTCGATCTCGATCGCCTTGTTGAACATCTGCTTGGCGTACTCGAGACTCTTCCGCCGCAACTGGTGGAAGAACTGGCGGCCGCGAATGTAATAGTCGTACGCCTCGACGTTGATGGTGCGTGCCTTCTCGATGGCCTTCTTCTCGTCGTCGCTCAAAATCACGCGCAGCGCCTTCACGATCGACTGCGATATGTCATCCTGAATGGCGAAGATGTCCTCCATCTCCCGGTCGTAACGTTCCGACCACAGCTGATATCCGTCCGCGACGTTCACCAGCTGCGCCGTTATGCGCACGCGGTTGCCCATCCTCCTGACGCTGCCGTCGAGCACGGTCGAGACGTGGAGCTTCCGGCCGACGTCTCCCAGGTCTTCGTTTTTCCCCTTGAGCGCGAACGACACGGTACGGGAGGCCACACGGAGCGTCTGGATCTTCGACAACGCGTTGATGATCTCCTCGGCCATTCCGTCGGCGAAATACTCGTTCTCGGCATCGTTGCTCATGTTCGAGAAGGGGAGCACCGCGACCGATTTCGCCGACGATACGGTCTGCTGCGGGACAGTCTGCGTGTCGGTTGGCGTCGACATCGTGGTGGAAGCCAGTGCCTGCGCAAACTGGGCAGTCGTCTTGTAGCGCGCCGCCGCATCGGTCGACATCGCCCGGGTGACGGCATGCTCCACCGGCTCGGGAATGCTGCCGCGCAGCGAGCGGAGGGGTTTGACTGTCTCTGTGAACCGCTTGGCCATCACCGCCTGAGCCGTCGGGCCACTGAATGCGCGCTCCCCGCTCAGCATCTCGTACAGCATGCAGGCGAGACTGTACTGATCGCTCCGGCCGTCGAGATTGGTCTCTCCCGCCGCCTGCTCAGGGCTGACGTAAGCGGGCGTCCCGACCATCATGCCCGTCTGGGTCAGAGTTTCGTGACCCGCCGCGCTCACCGCCTTGGCGATGCCGAAATCCATCACCATCGCCTCACCCTCGTGCAGCATCACGTTCTCGGGCTTGATGTCCCGATGGACGATCTGCTGGCGATGGGCGTAGTCCAGGGCGGACGCGATAGCGCGCGCGTGATGCAACGCCTCGTCGATCGGGAGCTGGTGCTCACGATCGAGCCGCTCGCGCAGCGACTCGCCCTCGACGTAGGGCATCACGTAGTAGAGGAAGCCCTCCGCTTCGCCCGAATCGTACAGTCCGAGTATGTGCGGGTGGTTCAGCCGGGCTGCGACCTTGATCTCGCGCAGGAAGCGGTCAGGGCCGAGCGATGCAGCCAGCTCCGGGTGCAGAACCTTCAGCGCAACCAGTCGCTCGTGCTTGATGTCCTGGGCGAGGTAAACGGTGGCCATGCCACCCCGGCCGAGCTCACGATCTATTGTATAGTTGTGCGACAGCGCGCCGCGGAGACGCTCGATCGGAAGGGAACTCACATCGCCTCGAAGATTGCGTAAAGCTCTGCACCGGAGATACGGGAGTGTAGACTCTGAGGGTGCAGCGGGGTAAGGCCCCCGTCAAGTAAACTGCGACCCGACGCTCGCTTTTGCGAGACTCGCCGACGGTGTGGCGAGAGGTCGGCTGGCGGGCGTACTGTTCCCGACGAGCGAGGGTGATAGTAAGGGGCGTATTGCGCGCGGTCGCGCTGCTGATGGCGCTGTCCCAGCAGGGAAGGGCTCAGGCACCCACCGCCGACCCAGCCGACGTTGGCACGATAGCCGACATCGTCCGTGCCTCGTATGAGGTGATCAGCGGCGGGGGTCAGATCCGGTGACCACTGCCGACCACGAGGCGCTGCACGGAAAAAGAACGCAAAAAAAACGCAGCCACCACCTCGCAGAAAACGGCGAGACAACGGGTCGCCAATAGGATCCGGCCGTGACCCGCAGTGGCGGTCACCGGTTACTCCTGGCCCGCACTCGACCTTGCTTGCGTCGCCAATGGCCCCGGTTTGTGCCGGTCGGTGTGAATCTGAGCAGGGGGCGAGCGGTGACCGTGGGACGCCCAACAACTCGAAGGGGGATGGCATGGACGCGCTGGTCGAACGCTATGTCGCCGGTCTCGACGATGCTCGCCTGGTGGCGCTCAGGCATCGGACACGGGTGCCCCGGTGGGGGCTTCGGTGCCTGCTTGGTGCCGTTGCCATTACGCTCTGGACGGCCTGCAGTGACGGACCTACAGAGCCTCAGGTCGGAAGCATCCGCGTCACGGTCAATACGACCGGAGGCGATCACGACGACGGGTACCTGATCGTGCTCGGTAGTGGGCAACAGGCGCAGGTCCCGGCGTACGGAACCGTCTCCTTCAATGGGATAACCGCCGGTACGGTTTCAGTGGCCCTCGAAGATGTCGCCGGCAACTGCACCGTGAGTGGCACTCAGCCTCGTTCCGTTACTGTCACAGGCGGCAGCACGGAACAGGTCGAGTTCCTCGTCGTGTGCGACGCGACGGGCATAGCCATCACCACGCTCACGACCGGCCCTGACGCTCCACCGCCGTACAGCATCCAGATCGGCACGCAGGCACCACAGTCGATTGCCCCGAGCACAACTCTGCTGATGAGCCGGCTCGAGCCAGGCACATATACGGTAGCGCTGGGCGACATCGTCGAAGGCTGCGCGCTTGACGGCGAGCCCCAGCAAACGGTTGAAGTGACGTACCGGGCGGTCACGGCTGTCACGTTCGGCGTAGCGTGCGGCATACTGAAGGGCGTCATCGAGGTGACCCTTTCGACTTCCGGCGCCGATCCCGATCCCAACGGGTATGCGGTCGCCACTGGCAGCTTGCAGCTCCAGGCGCCTGTCAATGGCACCGTCACGTTCCACTCTGTTGCTCCGGGTACGCACGTGCTGCAGCTGGCTGGGGTGGCCTCGAACTGCAGCCCGGCAAGTGGCAATGAGCGGACGGTTACGGTGACAGCCGGTGGTGACCAGCGCGATACGGCCCGCACGACGTTCGATGTCGCCTGCGTCCGCACGGACAAGATCGCGTACATCCAGTACCTGGCATCCACCGTTCAGGTTGTCGTCTCGTACGCTGACGGCTCGAACCCTGTGTCCCTTGGCACCGCATACGGCGCGATCGCGTGGTCACCGGATGGAACGCACCTGATTTTTTCGGACCTGAATTGTGACTATTGGTATTACTACTATTGCAACAGCGGTGGGCTGCAGATCATCAATCGAGAGACTGACGAGGTCACCCGGCCAGCGGCTGGCGCTTTGGGTCATGAGCCGGCGTGGAGTCCCGACGGTCAGCGGATTGCGTTCGTTAGAACTTCGCCGGATTGGAGCAGTCAACACCTCTTCGTCATGACGCTGGATGATTCTCCGCCCGTTATGCTGTCGCCACCAGTGGTATGGGTATCGTCTCCCGCCTGGTCCCCGGATGCGCAGCGCCTCGTCTTCCGGTGCGTTACGTCCGAGAGCGGCGTGAGTCAGATTTGTGTGATGAACCTCGACGGGACCGGGTTCGAACAGCTCACCAGCAGTAGCGAACATAACTACGATCCTGCGTGGAGCCCGGACGGGAGCAGAATCGTGTTCACGACGAACCAGTTCACCAACCAGTCGGATCTGGCTCTGATGGCGCCGGACGGCAGCGGCGTTACGCGCCTCACATCGGGATGGCACCCAACGTGGTCGCCGGACGGTTCGAAGATCCTGTTTGCGAGCACGGGCGGTTTGTTCGTGATCAACCCGGATGGCTCGGGGCGGACGCAGCGCACCACGGGGAATCACCATGACCCGGCTTGGCGTCCGTAGGAGGGCCTGCGGGGCTCTCCTCCTGGGGTGCGCCTGCACGTCAGGAGGGGAAACCCCGCTCGAACCAGCCGCGTGCCTCGCGCCGCAGGTTCTGTGGAGCGGAGTCGCACCGAGCACGAATAACGTCCTGAGTGGGGCCGTGACCGCGGAAGTACGCGAGGCGGACAACCTGGCCGTGCGGTTCGGTGAGACAGGCCTCGAACTCGACGGTGTTACGCCAGCGCTCGAGGGGACTGCCGGCGCGATGATAATACCGGTCCTCGGTCTGCGGGCTTCCACGTCATATGCCCTGCAGCTGGTCGCGTTCAACCGCTGCGGGATGGCGCAGGGTGAGACACTCACGTTCACAACCGGCGCGCTGCCTGCTGACCTGCCGACCTACGTCGCCGCCGGTTCGGTGCCGTCTCCCGGGTATGTAGTGCTCGCGGCCGGTAACTATGGGCTCGTCATCGACAACAGCGGGCGCGTGGTGTGGTACCATCGGTTTCCGAACGGCCCGGGGCTCAACTTCCAGGCGCAGCCAAATGGCCGGTATGTGGCACGTCCCAACG
>CAZOAT010000034.1:0-24058 GCA_964577965.1 uncultured Gemmatimonadaceae bacterium
TTCATTTTGGGCATTCGATCTATCTCGCTGCCAGGATCATGATCATGAGTTTGGACTCGAGCTTGGGCTCGGACTCCACTTTCGCGACGTCTGCGAGGTCCTGCGCAACCCGGTCCAGTACCTGGCGTCCGAGCTCGGGATGCGCGATCTGCCGCCCGCGGAACATCATCGTCACCTTCACCTTGTTGCCTTCATCCAGGAACCTCCGCGCCCGCCGAACCTTCGTGTCGAAGTCGTTGTCGCTGATCCCGGGACGGAACTTCACCTCTTTCAGCTCGATCACGCGCTGTTTCTTCTTTGCCTGACGAGCCATCTTCGCCTGCTCGAACTTGAACTTTCCGTAGTCCATGATTCGAGCGACGGGCGGTCTGGCCAGCGGTGCCACTTCCACGAGGTCGAGTCCCTGCTCCTGCGCCGCCGCCAGTGCACTCTCTGTCTCCATGATTCCCATCTGAGAGCCATCCGGAGCGATCACCCGGATCGGTGTGATCCGGATCTGGCGATTTACGCGGACGCGCTTTGTTGTGTCCTGAATAGCGATGCTGAATACCTCTCGTTACGAGAATGAAAAAACGCGGACCCCTGAACGGAGCCCGCGCGGGCGGGCCGCGCTCGAGCGCGATCCGCCTTGGCAAGAACTCCTGCAGCACACCTCGCGCGAGCGAGGGCCAGAGGGTGAGGCGAGCAGCCTGTCTCGCCTGCTTAACACATTGTCAGAATGAAAGATACGTGGCACGAGCAGAGCGGTCAACGCCGCGCTGCCGCGCCAGATACCGGAAAGCACCGGTAAGGCAGAGCCTCAGCGGAGATAGTGATACAAGCCGATCAGTCCGATTACGGCACCCCCCAGTGCCAGGACGGTCCCGGCGTCGCCCCCAATTACGAGGCCGGTAACCAGCGCGGCCCCACCGACGACCATCAGCGCCATGCTCTGACCCATCCCCTGTTGCAGCATCGCCGCCGAGCCAGCCGCTTCCGCGTTGACTTCGACCGGCTCGACTCCGAGGCGGACCGCATCCAGCCGCGGGCCTGCGGCGGAGGACTGGACCGCGGCCTCCTCCAGAGAAGCGTCCGCCGGGGCCGACACTACTACCTGCGCTCCTGCGGTGAAAGGCGCCATAAGGACAGCTGCAATCGCCAGCAGACGGGTCACTCTCATCACTTGCTCCTTGGTGGTTGTCGTTTGTACCCAGTATAAGACACACGGCGGGCCGCGTGCGTCACCGCGCAACCGGTCACTTTACGAGCGCAGCCGGTCACTCTACGAGACTGTATGATTTCCCGTCGTGAGCCACGCTGCCCGTGGAATGCACGCCGTCGTGTTCGAAGATCAATAACCAGTCCTCCTGCACCGCCTGCGCCAGGATGCGGCGTTTTGTCTCGAGGGTGACGAGTGGTTCCACGTCGTAGCCCATGATCCACGGCAGTGGCAGATGCGCCGCTGTGGGGATCAGGTCCGCAGGATAGAACGCACGCTCCGCGCCGGACGTGATCAGAACCGACTGGTGACCCGGGGTATGGCCGGGGGTCGGCAGCACCGAGATTCCCGGGAGGATCTCCTCCTCTCCTTCCAGCAGCCGCAGCCTCCCGGTTTGGCGCACCGGCTCGTAGTTGCGGGGGAAGTAACTCGCGGTGGTGCGCTCGTTCGCATTCATCGCGAACTCATACTCCCGCCGCTGCAGCACGTACTCAGCACGCGGAAACGTGAGAGCGACGTTCCCGTCCGCATCGAGCCAGGTGTTGCCGCCGGCATGATCGAAGTGCAGGTGAGTATCTATGACGATGTCCACCTGCTCGGGCGTCACCCCCGCCGCACGCAGTCCATCCTCCAGCGCCGTACGGCCGCCACTGCCGCCGTTCTCCAGGCCGTAGATATCGGCGAATTTCCCGGTTTCCTTGTTGCCCGCGCCGGTGTCGATGAGAACGAGACCGGACGGATGCCTGATCAGGACACAGCGCATTCCCAGTGCGATGCGGTTCCGTTCGTCGGCAGGGATGCGCCGCTCCCACAGCGGCTTCGGGACGACGCCGAACATGGCACCGCCGTCGAGCCGCTGGCCGCCGGCCTGTATGAGCGAAAGGTCCAGCTCCCCCAGCCGGAGCTGCTCCAGGAGAGGCTCGGGTGCGCTCACGCAGTCGTGTCGCGCGTGACCGGAGTGGGGCTCCCCGGTGACCGACGCGGCCTGCGTTTGCGCGCTCTGCGGCCGAACCGCTCCAGATCGTCCCACGTCTCGCAGCCCCGCTGGCGCGCTTCCTCGAGCAGTCGCACCAGGCAACGCGCCGTCGCGAGGGCATCGCCTCCGGCGCGATGCCGGTTCTGTATCTCCACGCCGTAGTACAGGGCGAGGTAGTCGAGAGAGCGGCGCTGCAGCTGGGGAAGCAGCTTCCGCGCAAGCTTGACGGTGCACAGCCGCCGGCCGGCCAGCTCGAATCCATCCGCCCGCGACAGCTCAGCGGAGATGAACCGCCAGTCGAACGTCGCGTTGTGTGCCGCGAATACATGGCCGCTCATCACCTCGACCACGCGCGGCGCGACCTCGCGGAAGGTTGGCGCATCCTTCACCATCGCCGAAGTGATGTTCGTGAGCCGCGAAATGTGGGCCGGAATTGGACGCTCCGGATTCACGAGAGACTCAAAGGAGCCAGCGACGCGGCCGTCGCGCACCACAGTCACTGCGACTTCAGTGATACGGTCGCCCGCCATCGCCATCGATCCCGTCGTCTCGACGTCCACCACAGCAAAGCTCAGAGAGGCGAGCGAGTCACCCACAGCGACCGATGCTTCACGCGCTCCAGCCCCTTCGCTCCCGCAGAGGGTCCACCGCCCGTCAGCATCGCGAATGAACTCCGGCCGGCCGGCGAAGATCGCGGCTGTCAGCCGCTCCGCCACTCGTGGTGGGGGTGACGCGAGGTTGCAGACATAGGCCACTACCGTGACGTCGTCAGCTGGCCCCCCCGCAAGCAGGTCTGCGGCGCGCGTCGCCAGCACCGTCTGCTCAGCGCGTACCGAGATGCCACCGTTCAGCTCCATGGATCGTCGCGCTCGATCGGGCACGTCATGCAGCGCGGCCCTCCGCCACCACGAACGAGCTCCCCGCCCCGGAATGTGATGGCCGCACGTTGATCGTCAGTAATCCGTTTCTGCCCTGTAAGGAAGTCCGACGCGGCAACGATCTCGAAGCCGGCCTTCTCGATCTCGTGCAGCGTCGCCTCGTTCCGCGCGTACGAAACTACAACGCCGGGGCGGAGAGCCACCATGTTGCATCCGGAAGCCCATTGCTCACGTTCCTGCATCGCGCGGCGTTCGCCACCACAGAACACGGGCTCGATCGGGGCTCCACAGTCGCGCAGCGCAGCGAAAATGTTCGGAGCCTCCGTCATGGCGGAATCGCCCCTGCGCCAGCGGAGAATGGGCAGCCGCTCGGGACCGATGAAGTGCGGCGGGTAGATCACGGCGAGCTGCCGGTCCACCTGGGTGAAGATCATGTCGAGGTGAATAGCGGTGTTCTCGCCCGGCATCACGACGACGATTACGTCGCGCACCTCGGTCTCGGCGAACAGCCTCTCCACGAGGTGGTCTATCGCCGCGGGGCTGGAGCGCTCGCTGAACCCGATCATCACCAGGTCGCGGCGCAGGGGATGCACGTCGCCACCTTCCAGGGTGAAGTTCACGCGCCGCTCGACCGCGCCGTCGTACAGTATCCCCTTGTTCAGCAGCGCCGGGTGCGCGGAAAAGAGCGCTTTCATGATCAGCTCCTCGGTCCAGCGGGCGTTGTACCGCATGGAACCGATCATCACGTGCTCATTGATGACCATCGCCACATCGCGCGTGAAGAACAGGTTCGGCAGCGCCGGCAGGGAGTAGCCGGACTCGTTCAGCGTTCGCGACAGCGGACCGGGCTGCTCCTCGCGCCCCTCGATCATCTGCCGCACGAGAAGTTCAGGGGCAAGCTCGCGGAGCTCCGCAGCCACAACGTCAGAGGCCACGACATCCATCGTCGCGGCGATCAGACGCTCGCGGGGCTCCGGCTCGCTCAGCAGCTCCGTCAGCAGATCGGTCACGTGATGCACGGTCGCGAACCGCTCGAGAACCGCAACGAAGCGGCGGTGCTCGGCCTGTGCAATTTCGACGTCGATGATGTCGTCGTACAGGTAGTGCTCGCGAGTGCTCGGAGTCACCGCGAGGAGCTCCGGCCCCGGGGTGTGGACGACCACGCGTTTGAGCTGGCCGATCTCGGAACACACGTGAACTGCCATCAGGCGAAAGGTAGTGAGCCGATGTCGGCGGGTCGCCGGGAAATCGCGCGCTGTTCGGGCTTTGTGCAGCCCGGACTGGCTCGAAGGAACGCGGCAGGATAAGTTTGTGAAGATTTTCACAAGCAACGGCCGCCCTTGAAACGCGTCGCTGAATCCACAATCCGCCGGCTGTCTCTTTATCTGACAGCGCTCGAAGAGATCGATGCCAGGGGAGCACGCACGGTCTCGAGCGAAGAGCTTGCGCAGCTCGGCGGCACGACGTCCGCGCAGGTACGCAAGGACCTGTCGGTATTCGGATCGTTCGGCAAGCGTGGGCTGGGCTACTCGGTCAGTGAGCTCACAGCCCGCCTGCGTTCCATACTGGGGCTCGGGCGCCGGTGGCGGGTCTGTATCATAGGAGCCGGGAAGGTGGGGGCGGCGCTCGCCCAGTATCCGGGTTTCCCGGAACGCGGATTCGACATAGTGGCCGTGTACGACACCGACCCCGCGCGCATCGGTGAGCGGTGGAGCGAGCTCAAAGTCAGAGACGCTGCCAGCCTCGAAGCCGATGCACCGAAACTCGCGTGCGACATTGCCGTGCTGGCGGTTCCGGCGACGGCGGCTCAGAAGATGGCGGAGCGGGCGGTGGCAGCCGGGGTACGAGCGATACTGAACTTCGTCCCGGTTCAGCTTTCCGTTCCGCGGAACGTCGCCGTCCGCAACGTGAACATGGCAGTGGAGCTCGAAGCGCTTTCCTTCGCTCTGACGAATCGCGGTTAGCCGGGCGCCGTCCCGTTACTGGCTCGCGCTTCTGTGACGACCGCGAACAGCTGTGAAAGCTCGGCAGGAGACAGCGTCTCTGGTCGTGCCGCCGGACTCCATCCCTGCTTCTCGATCAGCGCGCTGGCGCTGTCACCGAGCTCGGGGTACACGGATCGGAGTACCCGTTGCAGCTGTTTCCGCCGCATTCCGAACAGCGCCTGCACGAACTTCTGAAAGGCGCGCGACTGCGCCGCTGAGACCAGAGGTTCGTCGCGCGGCGTGAGTCGCACGACTGCCGATTCGACGGTCGGGGCCGGGCGGAACGCGCTCGAGGGAACGCTGAACAGCAACTCCGGTTTCGCCAGCGCCTGCACGTTCACCGACAGCGCCCCGTAGCCTTCGCTGTCCGGACGCGCGACGATCCGTTCCGCCACCTCACGCTGAACGAGAAACACTGACCGGAGCGGCTGCGGTGGTGCCAGCGACTGGAAGAGGATCGGCGTCGTGATGTAGTACGGAACGTTGCCTGCGAGTACGTACGGTCCCCCTGCGAGAGCGGCGGGGTCCGTCTCCAGCACGTCTGCTTCGACTATCTCGACGACCGGATCGTCAGCGTACCTCTCGCGGAGCGTAGCGGCGAGGGTCCGGTCGATCTCGATGGCGATGAGCCGCGCAGCGTTCGGCCTGAGCAGCTCCGTCAACGCTCCCCTGCCCGGGCCTACCTCCACCACGGTCTCGCTGCCTGTCAGCTCGAGCGCGCCGGCGATCCGCTCGAGCACGGACTTATCCACCAGGAAGTGCTGCCCGAACCTCTTGAGCGGCGGCGGGTAACCGCCCCCACGCCGCCGCCGCATGACTACGCCCGGAGAATGACGAGGGTCTGATCGTCGCGCTGCGCGATACCACCCGTAAAACGCTCCAGCGAGTCAAGAACTTTCTGCACTGTTCCCTCCACGGGCTCGCGGCGATTCCGCTTCACGATGTCCAGTACGCGCTGCTCGCCGAACCGCTCCGACTTGCTGTTGCGCGCATCGGAGATGCCGTCGGTGAACAGGATCAGCAGTGACCCGTCAGGAAGCGCCGTGGATGTGGCGTGGGGCGTATCATCGGCGAGCCCCAGCGGCGGGTCGGTAGCCATGAGCCGCACGGGCTTCGCATCGGCCACCATCAGAAATGCGTGCGGATGTCCCGCGTTACAGAACGTGAGCAGCGACTTCTTCCGGTTCACCACCGCATAGAACAACCCGATGTGCATCTCGGTGCTGTTCAGCTCGTCCTTGAGCGAGCCCAGCAGCGCACCCAGCATGGCGCCCGGATCGGGATGGATCTGGGCCTGGATCGCTGACGCGCTCATCACCAGCGCCATGATCAGCGCGGCGCGATAGCCATGGCTGGACACGTCGCCGACCATGACACCGGTCGCGGCATTACCCAGGCGGAACAGATTGTAGAAATCTCCGCCGACGCTCTCCGCCGGCACCACACGCGCCGCGACCTCCACGTCCTTCACGTTGGCGGTACTCGGCAGAAGCTTCATCTGCAGATCGTTGGCGAGATTCATCTCCTGCTGCAGGCGCTGCTGCTCCATCGAGGCTCGAACCAGACGCGCATTCTGGATGGCGGTTCCGATCTGCGTCGCAATCGCGGTGACAAGCTTCTGATCGCCCGCGGTGAACGAGTGCGCGCCGCGATCGGAGAGATTCACGACGCCGAGCGGGTGGCTGCCGCCGGGCCGCGTCCACAGGATCGGCACCGACAGCAGCGCGCCGCGCACGTACGGCGCCTCCACTTCGGAGGTCACCTCGTCGGCGTCCACCATCGTCGCATGCCTTGTGCGGAAGACGCGCGCTGAGACACTGCCGAGGTCGCTTACCGGAATCGGCAGCAGCGGCGTGTCTCCGGACCCTATCGCTGCGACCGGTCGGAGCTCGTTTTCTTCCTTCTCGTGCACGAGGATGCTCGCGCGGCGTGCGCCGACGGTCTGCGACAGCTCGGTGAGAATGGCCAGTGCGGCTTCCTCCACGCTCGTCGTGCGGCCGAGTATCTCGCTGATCGTGTACAGGAGGTTGATCTCCTCGTACCGCTCAGCCAGCTCCTCAGCGGCGTGCTCCACTTCCAGTGAGGCGCGGATGAACTGGGAGACGATCGGCAGCAGTAGGCGGGCGTGCGCTTCGAGTGGCGTCTTCACGTCGTCGCATGGTCCGACGCACAGCCAGACCCGCCGCGATGAAGCGATTCGGATCGTGAGAGTCGTGTCGTCGTGCGTCTTGACCGGGTGCTCGGTGCTTTCCGGGAGCTCCTCCGGTGGGTCAGGAGCGCTGCCGGAGCGCGCGACCGTCTCCACAACGGCTGTGGCGGCTGTGGCGGCGGTGGCGGCTGTGGCGGTGGCCCAGACCGCGGCGCTGCAGCCTGTCACCTCGTGGAACGCCACGAGCACCGCCTCCAGGTCGCGCATCGCTCAGCGCCGGAGGGTCATCCGAACGACGTTACCGTTACTCTGGAAGCGCTCGACCTGATCCATGAGACTGCGCATCAGGAACAGGCCGCGACCATCCTCGCGCTCGAGGTTCTCGGGTGTGGTGGGATCCACGGTACTCGCGTCGAGGTCGAAGCCGGCACCCTCGTCCACCACGTCCACCACGAACGCGTCCTGCCGAACGGCTGCCAGCACGCGAACCCGCTGGCCGTTCAGGCGATTGCCGCGCAGGATTGCGTTGGACAGCGCCTCGGTGACTGCCACACGCACGTTCAGCGCGCACTTCGGTGGCGACATGTCGGCTGCGACACACTCACGCTGAACGAGCTCGACGACGCGCTCGATCTCGTTGACGTCGCTCGGGATCGTGATATCCAGAGCGACCTTACCCGAAGGCATCAGAAGCTCTCGAGCGCGCGCTCCCTGCTGTCCGAGATCTGGAAGAGTGTATCCAGCTTCGTGAGCTCGAAGAGTGTCTTCAAGTCGTCGTTCAGGTTCGCGAGACGCAGCTCACCGCCCTGCTCCCGGATCTTCTTCGAGAGCGACACGAGCACACCCAGGCCCGAGCTGTCTATGTAGCCGGTCTGACTGAAGTCGATGAGGAAACGCTTCTCTCCCTTCTCGAGCTCGTCGAGCACCTTCTGCTTCAGCTCCTGACGATTTCCGACTATCAGCTGTCCCTCGACGTCCACCACTACGATTTCACCCTGTTTTCGGATGGTGAAGCTCATTATCTGCATCTCCGGGATGAGAACATCAGCTGCTAGCTGCCAGGATCCGGCCGCTGGCGACCTGCGGCGAGAGCGAAAGGTAGTCGCTCTACAGGGTTGGCTAGTAGTCGCGCACCTGCAGCGCCGCAATTGCAGCAACATTAATAATGCCACGGGCGTCGGCCCCACGGGAGAGATCGGCGACGGGACGGCCCAGCCCCTGCAGAATGGGCCCGATCGCCACCGCGCCCGCGAGCCGCTCGACGAGCTTGTAGGCGATGTTCCCGGCGTCCAGCGAAGGAAACACGAGAACGTTCGCGTCACCCTCGAACACGCCTCCCGGCGCTTTCCTTTGCGCTATTGCCGGGATCAGGGCGGCGTCGGCCTGCAGCTCCCCGTCAACGACGAGCCCCGGCTCCCTTTCCCGCACGAGGCGCACGGCATCGGTCACGAGCTTGACCGAATCCCCCGCCGCGCTTCCGTGGGTGCTGAATGAAAGGAAAGCCACACGCGGCTCGTCTCCGACAATCCGATGCCGATCGCCGGCCGCGGAGATCGCTATCTCACACAGTTGCTCGGATGTCGGGTACGGTACGACTGCGCAGTCGGTGAAGGTGAGTACCTCCGCACCGGTGGCCCACGGCGACTGCCGCACCATATAGAAGGCGCTGGAAACGGTCCGCACGCCGCGCGCGGGGCCGATCACCCGGAGCGCTGTGCGAAGAACATCGGCGGTGGTGTATACGGCTCCCGCGACGCACGCGTCCGCCTCGCCTCGCGCGACCATTCCGACCGCGGTTTCGAGCGGTCCGCCGTCGCCGGCAGCCACGTGGGCGGCACCGGTTTCACTCGCCACCCGAACGGCTTCACGCTCGGCTGATTCGAGGACCAGTATCGGCCTCACGATGCTCTCCTCGTGCAGCAGCCGAACCGCTTCGATGATCCTCGCGTCCGCGCTTTCCGGGAAGACCACGCGGCGCGGCGTCGCCGCGGCCCGCGCGCGAATCTCCCGCAGAAAGCTCAATTGGCGGCGAACTTCACGCGAAGCGCTGCTGCCACGTCGGGATGTACCAGCTCGTCGATCGCGCCCCCGAAGCGAGCCACCTCGCGAACGAGGCTCGAACTGATGTATGTCGTATCCAGCGACGGAACCATGAAGACAGTCTCGAGCGCGGGCGACAGGTGGCGGTTCATCAATGCCATCTGAAACTCGTACTCGAAGTCACTCACGGCGCGCAGCCCGCGAATTATCAGCGACGCGTCGACGTCGCGTGCGAAATTCACGAGCAGCCCCTCGAACCGCCGCACCTCGACGCGCGACTCGGCGGCGGTCGCGGCGCGGATCATCGCCATACGCTCCTCGACGGAGAACAGAGGCTCCTTGTGCACGTTGACGGCAATCCCGACGACGAGGCGATCGACGAACTGCAGCGCCCGCTCGATGAGATCCTCATGGCCGCGCGTGATGGGATCGAAGCTGCCGGCATAGATGGCTGTTCTCATGGGAGCGAAAGCTGCTCTCAGGGCGCGTCCGGCAACAGTGACGGCGCCTGATAGAAAGCGATCGCCACAGAGCCGTACCGGCGGGTGACGGGCCCGCCCGGCATTTCCTGGCGCGGCGAATGCTCGATGCCGAGCACACCCGAGAATGGCACGTCCAGCCATAGCGCAGCGAGAGCGACTGCGGCATCGGAGTCATATGGCGGATCCGCGAACGCGACATGGTACTCCAGCGCGTGCAGTTTCGCCGCGAATCTGAGGGCGTCAACGCGGTGAAGACGGGCCGAATCGCCGGCACCGAGCGTCTCCACATTCTGCTGCAGCACACGAAATACGCGCGGATCACGCTCCACCAGGTCCACGGAGCGTGCGCCGCGGGAGAGCGCCTCGAGTCCGAGTGCGCCGGAACCGGCGTAGAGATCGAGAACGTGCGCATCCGGGAGCCACGGCTGTACGATGCTCATCCATGCCTCCCGCACCCGGTCGAGTGTCGGCCGGACATCACGTCCGGGAGGTGCCGCGATGCGCCGCCCGCGCCAGCGGCCCGCGACTATCCGCAACCTCAGGCGGCCGGAGCGAAATCCACGAGGCGCGCCTGAAGGCTGGTGACTCCCTTGTACTCGTCCCGCTCGAGGCGGTATACCACGTCGAGGGCCTGGGCCGCGGCGATATCTGCGCTCCGCTCTGCCATCCCCCAGCCGATCGCAGGGAGTGTGCGGCTCCCCGCGTCCAGAAGCAGCTTGAGCCCGTCGCGTCCTACCGCGCGAGTGCCTCCCGCGAGCCGCACGCCGCGCGACAGGAACAGCGGCGAGGGATTGCCCATGCCGAACGGCTCGAAGTAGCGGAGCAGCGTCTCGAGAGTCTCGGTGGCTTCCTGTACCGGCAGCTCCAGATCGACCCGAACGTGGCCGGCGAGATCCTCCAGCGACAGCTCGCGTGCCGCGATCTCATTGAACCGGCTGGTGAGATCCGGTATCCGGTCGCGCGCGACCGTCACGCCTGCAGCCGCCTTGTGGCCGCCGTACCGGAGCAGCAGGTCGCTGCACTGCGTGAGCGCCGCATGCAGGTCGAATCCCGGAATCGACCGTCCCGAACCCTTGCCGGTGTCTCCGTCTATCGAGATGAGCAACGTCGGGCGTCCGAACTCTTCCACGAGGCGCGACGCAACGATACCGATCACGCCCGGATGCCAGCCTTCCCGCGCCAGCACCAAACCGATCGTGGCGTCCATGTCAGCACCGGCAAGGGCCTCGCGCGCTTCGTCGAGGGTACGGCGATCCACCTCCTGCCGCCGCTGGTTCAGCTCCTCCAGTTCGCGGGCGATCACATTCGCTTGGGGCTCGCTGGCTGAAAGCATCAGCTCGACGCCGCGCATGGCGTCGCCGATGCGGCCGGCCGCGTTCAGTCGTGGGGCGAGAATGAAGCCGACACGACCGGCAGTGATCGTCTTCCCTTCCAGTCCGGAGGAGCGGATCAGCGCGGCCAGTCCCTGATTGCGGGTTTCGTGCATCAGGCGAAGTCCGCGCTGCACAAAGACTCTGTTTTCGCCGCGCAGGGGCGCCACATCCGCGACGGTGGCCAGCGCCACCATGTCGAGCATCGCCCAGACGCGGTTCTCGTTGCCATTCATCGCGCGCACGAGGCCGAGCGCCAGCTTGAACGCGACGCCCACCGCCGCCAGGTCACGGTCGGGATACGTGCTGTCGTGCCGCCTCGGGTTGAGCACGGCGAGGCAGTCGGGGATCGGAGCGGACGGCAGATGGTGATCTGTGATGATCACGTCTACGCCGTCAGCGCATAGCTGGCGTACAGCGGCAACGGCGTTGGTACCGCAGTCGCAGGTTACGACAACGGTGGCGCCGGCTTCGCGCGCTGCCCTGACCCCGGCGTCGCCGAGGTCGTATCCGTCACGCATGCGATTCGGGATGAAGGGCACTACCTTCGCGCCGAGCTCCCGCAGTGTGAGCGTGAGCAGTGCGACCGAGCATATCCCGTCCACGTCGTAGTCGCCGTGCACGAGAATGATCTCTCCGGACACTGCGGCGCGCGACAACCGCTCCACCGCGATGTCGAGATCCGGCAGCAGCGACGGATGATGCAGCTGGTCGAGTGACGGGCGCAGGTACAACTTGGCCGGATCCGGCCTGTCGAAGCCGCGAACACATAGCAGGCGGCAGACGTGGGGCGGAAGCTTCAGCTCCGACGCGAGCGCCGCAACCACGACGTCAGACGGCGGCTCGGCAACTATCCAGCGCGGTCGCGCCCGGACCTGCGTCACGCGCCCGTGCTCATGTACAGCAGCACCCCACACGCCTCGCACACCTCGATGTTGCCGGTCGAATGCATCTGACTGCGACGGTGCAGTGGAATCGCAGTGTCGCAATGGCCGCATGACTGCCCGCGCACGGCGTACAGCGCGCTCGCGCGCCGCCCCCGGATCCGATCGTACTTGCCTAGCATAGGGCGGCTGACCTGCGCCGCCTTCTCCTCCCGCTCGTCCCGCGCCGTAGCCAGGTCCGCGTCGAGCTCCGCCCGCTGCTCCGCCACCTCCGACTGGGCGGTCTCAATCGCTTCATCGAGTTCCTCCAGCTCCATACGCAGCTCGTCCACGGTCGCCTGCAAGCCGGCTATCCGCTCGCGCGTGGCCCGGGCTTCCATCTCATCTTCAGCGATGATCCGTTTCGTGACGTCGAGCTGGGCCGTCGCCGCACCGGCTTCCCGCACGTTTCGAACCTGATCCATCTGCCCGACGTTGCGCTCCTGCAGCTGCGTGTGCTGCGCGATCCGTCGCTCCAGCTCCTGTTGGCGACGCTCTTCCACCTGTACCGCGCCTTCCGCGCGTTCGACAGCCTCGGCCTTCTCCCGCCGTTTCCGTTCGAGATCCCGGATCCGCGGCAGAAGCGCTTCCAGCTGGCGCTCCATGTCCGCGATCCGAAGGTCGGTCACCTGCAATGATAACAACGCGTCCAGTTCACCGTGCATCAACCCCCCTTTGTGCGTCTATCGTGCGTTCCCACGTCGAAAAGCCTTGTACCTTCCCCTTCCCAGCAGGGCCAGCTCCCTGCGCAATTCCGCCTTCGAGCGGATCAGCTCGGTCTGTTCGGCCTCGCTCGCCACGGGAAGCATCCGGTCGATGCGTCGCATCTTCGCATCCAGAGTGCGCGCACGCATGAATGCGATGCTGTCATCGATCGTCTGATCAGCGTCTACCACACCTTCCTGTTCCTGCAGCAACTCCTCGAGCACCGCTACGGCCTCGGGACCGAGCCCGCTGGCGAGTGCGTCGGCATTCAGCTGACCGCCAGCCTCGAGCAGCCGGTCGTAGATGGCGCGATACCGCTCATCCCCGAAGCTCTCGGGTCCGATCTTTTCAGCAACCAGATCGATGCGGTCAGGCCTGCTCATCAGCGCACGCAGCAGTTCACGCTCAGCGGCGCTTGCGCGCCTGGAGTACGGCGTACGGCGGTCTCCCCGTCCCGACCGCGCCGGCAGGGCTCCGCCTTCCTGCGGGGACGCGTTTCCGGCCCCGTTGCCTCCAGTCGCCGCGCGGGGACGGATCTGCGGCGTCGATTCGACCTCACGCAGCAGCACGGCGCGATCGACCCCGCTCACCTCGCTGGTACGGGAGATGTACAGCTCGCGCATCAGCGGATCCGTCGCAGCCCTGATCGTCGGCAGCAGCCTGTCCAGCGCGCGCCGTTTGCGGTGCAGCGCGGAGAATGCGCCGGATCGCTGCAGAAGCTGGATCTTTCGCTCCAGTACGTCCACCGCCTGGTCGATGTGCGTCTCGAGCCCGGACGCGCCCTGCGCCCGCGCGAAGCTGTCGGGATCCTCCCCCTCCGGCAGCGTGACAACCCGCACACTCGCTCCGGTACGCAGCATCTCGTCGCCGGAGCGGAAGCTCGCTACCAGGCCCGCACGATCGCTGTCGTAAAGCAGGTACACGTTCTTCGTGTATCTGCGCAGCAGCGCCGCCTGCTCGGGAGTGAGCGCCGTCCCAAGGGGTGCGACGGCAGTTACTACGCCGGCGGCGATGAGACCGATCACATCGAAGTAGCCTTCGACGACCAGCGCACGATCCTCACGCCGAATCTCGTTGCGCGCCCAGTGCAGCCCGTAAAGCAGCCTGCCCTTCGTGAATGCCGGAGAGTCGGGTGAGTTGAGATACTTCGGCTCACCCGACCCGAGGACGCGGCCGCCGAATCCGACGTGACGACCGCCCGCGTCGCGTATCGGGAACATGAGACGACCGCGAAACCGAGTGCGCAGCTCGCCGGTCTCCTCGCGCTGCAGCAGCAGTCCCACTTCGAGTAACCGGGGATCGTCGAAGCCGAGCGAGTTCAGGTACTCGCGCATCGTCGCCTGGTCGGCAGGCGCCCAGCCGAGCTCCGCCTGCGTCGCGACTTCGCGCGAAATGCCACGCCGCTCCAGATACTCGCGCGTCGCTGCACCGGCAGGATCGTCCCACAGCAACCGGCTGAAATACTCCGCGGCCGCCGCGTTGAGCTCCCACAACGGCTCCCGCGGGTCGGGCCCCTCCCGCCGGCGATCCACCTCGCGCACCTCGATCCCCGATTTCTCGCCGACAAGCTTTACCGCGGCGGGCCACTCGACGCCAAGCCGCTTCTGCAGAAACCGGAATACGTCGCCGTGCTCCGCGCAGACAAAGCAGTAGTACATCCGCTTCTTCGGTGAAACGGAGAAGTTGCGGTGCTTGCCCTGATGGAAAGGGCAAGGCCCGCGGTAGTCGGAGCCGGTGCGCTTCAGGTTCACGTACTCGCCGATGATCTGAACGATGTCCGCAGCCTCGCGCACCTGCTCGACAACGTCGTCCGGGATCATGACAGCTCCGCCACAGTCACACCGGCACCGCCTTCGTTCCATGCGCCGATGCGGAAGGCCGAGACGCGCGGTTCCTTCTGCAGCATCTCCTGCACCCGCTCGCGCAGTACGCCGGTCCCCTTGCCGTGGATGATTCGCAGCGCCTTCAGGTCAGCACGTATTGCGCTGTCCACTGCCTGCATGACAGCCGCCTCCACTTCATTTGCCCGCATGCCACGCACGTCGATCTCACTGCGGGCGGCGACCTCGGGCACGTCGCCACGGATCGCGACGGGAGTGTCCGGCCGTTCCTCGGGAGCGGCCCACCGGGCTGCGCTCGATGGAATCGTCATCCGCATCGCTCCCACGATGACTACCAGTTCGCCGTCCCTCGTTTCGGCCACGCGACCACGCACGCCGCCCAGCGTGTCCACCACTACCCAGTCGCCGATCGCGACCGGGCCGTCCGCATGAGCCCTCACTGGCTCCACGCCCTCGCTCAGTGCGGCGATCGCGGCTGACTCGGCAGCGGCTCGCTCCTCCACACCGCGCCGGGCGGTACGCGCTACCTCGTCGAGCTCCTCGTCGCGCGCACTGCGCAGCTTCCGGATCGTGTCTTCCACCGCGGAGCGTGCATCGAGCAGATACTGCCGCGCCTCCGTTCTGCCGCCCCGCTGCAGCTCGCGCTCCCTGTCGTGCACGCGCTGCTCCCGCTCGCCGATGCGCGCTGCTCTCGAGCGCGCGTTCTCCAGGATTTCGTTTGCCTCGCGCTCGCGCTCACGCATTTCCCGTTCACGCGCCTCCAGCTCTTCCAGCAGAGCAGCCATGTCGCGCTCACCGGCTGAGAGCCGCGCTTCGGCACGCGATAGAATCTCCTCGGGCAGCCTGAGGCGCCGGGCTATGGACAGGCCGTACGACCGGCCCGGACGCCCTTTGACGAGCTCATATGTCGGGCCGAGCCGCTCCGAGTCAAACTGCAGCGACGCGTTCACCACCGGCGGCAGCTCGGACGCGAGCAGCTTGAGCGAGCCGAGGTGCGTCGTCGCGAGCGTCAGTGCACCGCGACTGGTGAGCGCCTCCAGGATCGCGCCTCCGAGAGCTGCACCTTCCGCCGGATCCGTTCCGGAGCCGAGCTCGTCGATCAGCACCAGCGAATCGGGTGTCGCACGCTCGACGATCTCGCGCAGGTTCTGCACGTGTCCGCTGAACGTCGAAAGGCTCGCCTCGATTGACTGCTCGTCTCCGATGTCGGCGAACACGTCGTCGAACACAGCCAGTCGCGTATTTGCCGCAACGGGGACAGGGATCCCCGATTGCGCCATCAGCGTGAACAGCCCGACAGCCTTCAGTAGTACCGTCTTGCCGCCGGTGTTCGGCCCGGACACGAGCAGGGTACGCTCGCCGGGACCGAGCTCGAGATCGAAGGGGACGACGTGAATACCCTGGGCAACGAGCAGCGGGTGACGTCCCCGCACGATGGAAAACCCGCCACGCGGGGGCCCGAAGTCCACCGGCGCGCAGTCAAGCTCAATCGCAAAGCGTGCGCGCGCGTACAGCGACTCCAGCTCCGCCAGCGCGCCGACTGACGTCTCCAGTTCGGCCGAATAGGGGCGCACGCGCGATGTGAGCTCTTGCAGGATCCTGACGATCTCGCGCCGCTCGTCCTCCTCCAGTTCCCTCACGCGGTTGCCGAACTCGACGGCAGCGGGCGGCTCGATGAACAGAGTCGCCTCGGTCGCCGAAGACCCGTGTACGATGCCTCCGACGGCAGCGCGCCCCTCACGCCGCACTGGGATGACATAACGGCCGTTCCTGATCGTGACGGACATGTCCGATACGCGATACTCGTCGGGGATTCCCGAAAGCACGCGCTCCAGCAGCCGGATGAGGCGGTTCTCCGAGTCGCGCAGTTCGGCGCGAATCGCCTTCAACCCGAGTGACGCGGCGTCCAGCACGTTGCCGTCGGGGTCGATGGCACGCGACACCGCGTCCTCGAGATCGCGCGCTGCTGTGAGCCGATCGACGAACGGCGCGAGTATCGCTCGCGCCGCGGCAGCCCGTTCGGGATGGCGGAGCTCGTCTCGTGTGCTGCGCGAGCTGCGCGCAACCTGCGCGATCGCCACCAGCTCCGGCGCCTCCAGCCACGCTCCCACGACTCCAACGCGGGCGAGCGATGCAAGGACATCGTGCAGCGGCTCGGGGGCCCAGCCTCGCGGCTCCGTGACAAATGCGCGGACAGCGGTGACACGGGAGTGCTCTGCGCCAACCCAGGCGAAGTCATCCGACGGACGCAGCGACTCGACGGACGCACGGGCGAGCGACGAATGCGTCCGGGCCGCTATCAGATCAACGACCCGACTGAACTCGAGTACGGCGAGAGCGTGGGAGTTCATCAACTCCCCTAAGAATACAGCAGGAAAGCAGAACCCGGACTCGCGAGACTGTCGCAGGTCCGGGCTGGAGGTGTAGCGGTCACGGAGGCGGGTCCCCGTGTTGGAGGCTCGGGCTTTTTCACGCGCCGCGAGCAAGCTCCTCACGGGCTATCGCGTTGATCCGGCTCCCGTCCGCACGTCCCTTGAATCTCGGCATCACCTTCCCCATCACGGTGCCGATGTTTGCGGCCCCAGCCGCGATGGCTTCAGTGACGGCGGCGCGCAGCTCGTCATCCGGGACCTGGGCCGGAAGGTAGGCCTCGAGGGCTTCGGCTTCCTCGCGCTCCTTCGCGGAGAGGTCCTCGCGGCGGGCGGAAGCGTATGCCTCAGAGGCTTCGCGCCGCTTCCTGATCCCGCGGCGCAGTACTTCGATGACCTCTTCATCTCCCGGGTCACGCCGCAGCTCGATGCGGCGGTTCTGAATGTCCGAGAGAATCGTGCTGAGGAGGAGTGTCCTGGGCTTGTCCTGGGCCTTCCGCGCGGCGGCCATGTTGGCTTTGAGCCGCGCGAGTAGCTCCGACATGGATCAGCCGTGCCGCGTACGCCGGTTCTTCCGGATCGCGGTGTTCATCTTCCGCTTCCGCCGCTCGCTCGGCTTCTCGTAGTGCCGATGCTTGCGCAGATCTGAAAGAATCCCCGCCTTCTCACACTTCTTCTTGAATCGCTTGAGTGCCCGCTCGAAATTCTCGTCTTCGTGGATGATGACTTCTGACAATCCCGATTCCCCCTCCTGTCTGCGGCTCGCGGCCTGGTTTGGGTATAGCCTAACAAAGGTAGCGTATCCGGAGCATCTCCGCCACTTCGGACGGAGGGCCGCAAGGTGTTGCTGCTGGCGGGGATATGATGCGCTGAACTCCGACTGCGCCCTACCCGGGGGGCCACGCCAGCGCCCGCCCCCCGAGAACGTGGACGTGCAGGTGATACACGCTCTGCCCGCCATCCATGTTCGTGTTGATGACCGTGCGGTAGCCGCTCCCTGCGATCCCCTCATCCGTTGCCAGCTGCGCGGCGAACGCCAGCAGGCGCCCGATCAGCCCTGGATCGCCCGCGGCCTCGGTCAGGTGCCTGACATGCGCTTTGGGAATCACGAGAAAGTGAACCGGGGCCTGCGGGTTCACGTCCTGTAGCGCGATCGCTTCGTCATTTTCAGAGATCACTTTCGCCGGCAGGTCGCCCTGGACTATGCGACAGAACAGACACTCCTCATGCGGCATGGCTATTTGCCCCCGACTGCCGGCTGTTGGTTGAGTGCAAGCACAGCGCGGGCGATCGAGACAGCGGCGACCGCCGCTGTCTCGAACCGCAGTCGTGTCGCACCAAGGGAGACCGCGATGAACCCTTCGCCCAGGAAGATCTCCTTTTCCCTGCCCTCGATCCCGCCCTCCGGACCCACGGCGATACTCACCGGCTCGTGAACGGCGACTGAAAGGATCGGAGCACCGTCCACGTCGAGCAGCAGCCGCGTCCCCTCTGGCGCTGCGGCCACCGCCCGCTCAACCGTGGCATCCGGGAAGGTTTCCGGAATCCACGCCCCCTGCGACTGCAGCAGTGCAGACATCATGCGGGCACGCAGCTTCTGCTGAAACATCGGCCCCTCACCGCGCGGAGTCACGCTCTTCGAGCGCCTCCAGAGGACCGGTCGCCAGGTGGTGAGGCCAAGCTCGGTCGCCTTCTCCGCGAGCCACAGCATGCGATCCCTGTCTGCGATGGGCGCGAGCAGATGTATCGCCGGGGGCGTGTCGATCCGCGCGACCTCATCGATGTCGACTACGGCGGTGCCGCGTGCGAGCTTGACGAGCGTGCCGAACGCAGAGCCGCCGTAACCATCCCGGAGAGCGACAGAATCGCCCAGCGACGCACGGACGACGCGCAGGTGGCGCGCAGCATCCTCGCCCAGCGTCAATGCGCGCCCCTCGGCGAGCGGCTCCGACGCGTGCAGCGTGGCTACCGGAGTGCGAGCGCCGCCGTCCACCAGTCGTCCTCCGCCAGTTCGTGTGTGATGCGCCAGGCGGCGAGGCTGGCGCGAAACCTCTGCGCTTCGGATGTCAGAATACCGCTGATCACCGCTTCGCCGTCCGGCGTCAGCGCGTCCGCGATAACAGGCATCAGTTGAAGTAATGCGAGCGACGCGATGTTCGCGAGCACGACTCGCACGGGCGCGACGAGTGGCAGGAGCGTTCCAGCGTCACCCTGGATCACGGTGACCGTGCCGGCAACGCCGTTCGCCTCGACGTTGGACTCCGCATTGCCGATCGCTTCCAGCTCGTGCTCGATGCCCACGACCCGCCCCGCAGCGAGCTTCGCCGCAGCGATCGCGAGGACGCCACTGCCCGTTCCGAGGTCCGCCACCGAGTCGCCAGGCCGGAGCACCCGCTGCATGAGCGAGAGCGCACCGCGCGTCGTCGCATGCTCGCCAGTTCCGAAAGCCATGGCCGGATCGATGACGACGGTACGAGCGGGATCGAGGCCGGCCGCGAGCCAGGGTGGGGCGACAGTGATCGCTCCCACCTCCCAGGCACCGACCGACGCGCGCCAGCGCGAATAGTCAGCCGTGGGCGTTTCGGCGATCTCCAGCTGTGCTGCCGGATCCAGCACCGCGATCTGACCGGCCACGGTACGCGCATCTGCTTCCGACGGGAAATGCGTGGTTACCGAGCCGTTCTGCTCCTGCAGAGCGAGCGCGCCTGCTCCGAAAAGAGCGGCAGAGACGTCGGCAGCGCGCGCGGTATGCACACGGAGCATGTGCCAGCTCACGCCGGTACTCGCGCGGGACGCAGGGAGATCTTGAACCGGCAGGCGCGGGTCACGCGCCGAGCGATTCCTTGACCTTGGACCAGAAGCTCTTCGACTGCCGCTCGGCAGGGGCTGTCTGGAGCTCACCGAGCGCGCGGACGAGACGCTCCTCCTCGTCACTGAGACTTTCGGGGGTCCACAGCTGGACCCTCACGTGCAGATCGCCAACGCCAGCCGCATTCACCCTCGGCAGTCCGCGCCCGCGGAGGTGAAATACCTGACCGCTCTGGGTTCCCGGCGGGACGCGCAGAGTCACAGCACCCTGAATGGCCGGTACTTCCACGTCTGCTCCAACCACCAGCTGCGGATATGTGACCAGCACGTCTGTGTACAGGTCCTCAGCGTCGCGCTCAAACCGCGGGTCCTCTGCCACCTCGAAGACGACGAGGACGTCTCCACGCGGCCCGCCACGCGGCCCGGTGTTTCCCTCGCCACGGAGAGTCATGTACTGACCTGTCGCGACTCCCGGTGGAATCGTTATCAGAATCTGCCTCTCCTGCCGCACGCGCCCTTCGCCACGACACTTTCTGCAGGGCGAATCAACGACGCGCCCTTCGCCGGAGCACGTCGGGCAGGGCGCTACGCTTACGACCTGCCCGAAGAACGATCGTTGAGCCCGGCGCACTTCACCCGTGCCGCTGCACGTCGGACATGTGCGCACTTCGCTGCCCGGCTCTGCACCCCTTCCCTCACAACGCTCACATGGCTCGAGCAGCTTGATCGTGACCGTTTTTTCCATGCCTGTCGCAACCTCGGCGAGCGTGAGCGGCATCGAGATACGGATGTCCGCGCCGGCACGCGGCCCGTGCTGCCCCCGCCCTCCAGCGTTGAACAGGTCTCCGAAGCTGAACGATCCGCTCACGCCGCCGAGGTCGCGCATGAAGATGCTGAGCGCCTCGGCAAGATCCACGTGGTGGAAGCCGCCGCCGCCGCGCAGTCCTGCCTCGCCGTAGCGGTCGTACACTGAGCGCTTGTTGGGATCGCGGAGGACGTCGTACGCCTCCGTGATCTCCTTGAACTTCTCTTCCGCCTCGCTGGAGCCGTTGTTCCGGTCCGGGTGGTACTGCATCGCGAGCCTGCGGTACGCTTTCTTGATCTCCTCGTCGCCGGCGGTCCGCGCGACGCCAAGCGTGTGGTAGAAATCGGCCATCGCTACTCCAGCATCTCGCCGACGAGCTGCGAGGCGTGTCGCACGAGAGAGATGACTTTGTCGTACGGCATGCGCGTGGGCCCGATGACCCCGATGACTCCAGTGAGCGCACCCGCCTTGTACTCGGAGGTCACCAGCGTGAAGCTGTTGAGCGTCGGATCGGCGTGCTCACGACCTATGGTGATCGAGATGCCGGGAAGCCCGCTGCGACCACGCAGCACTTCCGCCAGGCGGTCCCGCGTCTCAGTCAGAGTGACGAGCCGGCGCATTCCTTCGCTGCTGGCGAACTCGGGCTGATCTGCGAGCACCGACGCCTGGCCCAGCAGCACGCTCTCTTCGTCGAGCGCGATCGCCGGATCGAACAGCTGCTCGCCCTCCTCGAGAAACACGTTCAGCAGCTCGGCTGCGTCCTCGCTCGCACCCGAGTCGCGCAGCCGGGTGCCGAGCGTCTGTCGGATATCACGCAGCGTCAGCCCGCCGAGACGTTCGTTGAGAACGCGAGTCACTTCGGCCAGTGCCACGTCCGCGATCTCGCCCGTTGTCTCGACGAAGATCGTTCGCACCGCGCCGCGCTCGAGAGTGAGCACGAGCAGCACGCGCTCCGCACTGAGCCTGACGAGATCGAGACGGCGGAGAACCGTCTTGTCGAGACTCGGCCCGAGGGCCACGCCAAGCTCCTGAGTGATCACGCCGAGGCTCTGGGCGGCCCTGCGGAGGATCGCTTCGATCGCGGAGCCGCCGCCGGCGATCTCGCGCGCGAGCCGGCGCTGGTCGGAGGCGGCAAGCCTGGACGAGGGGAGCAGTGAGTCCACATAGATACGGTACGCTGCATCGGTGGGCACCCGCCCGGCCGACGTATGCGGATGGAAGAGAAGACCCTTCTCCTCGAGATCGCTCATGGTGTTTCTGATCGTGGCCGGCGAGACGCCGAGTCCGAACTTTCGGGCAAGCTGCCGCGAGCCCGCCGGCTGGGCGGTCTCCACGTAGGTCTGAATCACTGCCTCCAACACCTTCCGCTCTCGGTCGGACAGCTCTGCTGGTGTCATAAGTTCAAACGTTGCAAGGACTTCGGTGCACTGTCAAGGCAGCGGCCAGGGCGTCCAGTCGCAGCCACCCGGCCGGCGTGAGACGGAGGCGTGATCCAGTCTGAACCGCCCATCCGGCTGCCACCCACAGGTCCACCAGCGACTGATCCAGGGCCTCGACGTCACATCCGCGCGTGGTGCGCAGGCCCAGATATACCCGCTCCAGCTCGTGCTGCTCCGCTGTCAGCGCTTCCGAGCTGGCGGCCGCGTCTGCGCCGCTCCGCATACGCGCCACCCAACTCGCGTAGGCCGACACGTTCCACCACCTGGTGGCGCCGTCGAAGCTGTGCGCCGACGGACCGTGGCCGGCGTACGGCACAAGCGCCCAGTAGGCGCTGTTGTGCCTCGATTCGCGGCCGGGCAGCCCGAAGTTCGACAGTTCGTAGTGATCGAACCCCGCGGCCGTCAGGCGCTGATCGGCGAGGAAAAACTCTCGCTCGTAATTCTCCTCCGGCGCTTCAGCGACCGCACCGCGATCCCGCCAGCGGGCGAGTGGAGTCGCCGGCTCGACCGTGAGACCGTACAGCGAGATGTGCTCGGGCGCGAGCGCGATCGCCGCATTCAGGTCCCGCGCCCAGTCGCGGTCGAGCGATTCCGGAAGGGAGAAGATCAGGTCGAGTGAGACGTTGTCAAAACCACCCTCGCGAGCCGCGCGCACCGCGGATGAGATAGCAGCCGCCGCGTGCGTCCGGTGCATCCACTCGAGCACGCGGTCGTCGAACGACTGCGACCCGATCGAAAGTCGGTTGATTCCAGCGATCCGCCACGCCGCCGCTGACTGTGGGGAGACGTCTTCGGGATTCGCCTCGAGCGTGATCTCTGCGTCCCGCGCGGGCGTGTACCGCGCGCGCACGATGTCGAGCATGCGAGCCACGCCCTCGCCTCCGAGCCGCGACGGCGTTCCGCCACCGAAGTAGATCGTATCCACTTCGCCGGGTTGCGCGCTCGCCAGCTCTCTGCTAAGCGCCCCGAGATATTCGTCCACGGGGGTAGTCGGCCGCACCGCGATGGAGAAATCGCAGTACGAGCAGCGCCGGGCGCAGAACGGGACGTGGATGTAAACGTGGCGTGCTGTCACTGCCACAATCTACCCGCGCCGGGAGTCAGCGACGCCTGAACGTGCCTGCGAAATCCTGAGCGATGCGCCCGTCCAGCTCGAGCGACGTCAGCGCCATGAGCGTTTCACGCAGCGGGAGCGCGGTACGAGCTGTCAGGAGCTCCACCGTCGCCGCGCCCTCGCTGCCGAGCACGTCCCAGATCTTCTGCTCGCTCTCGCCGAGCACGGGCCGCTCTTCCGGTTCCTGCTGAAGCCCCATGAGCGCCAGCGCATCGTTCACGCAGGTGATGATCGTCGCGCCGTCGAGTATCAGCCGGTTGCACCCCTCGCTCTGCGGCGAGTCGATCGGTCCGGGCACGGCGGCCAGCTGGCGATGCGCGGCATCGGCCGCCGCGGCCGTGCTGTTCGCGCCGCTCCTGGACCCGGCCTCGACGACAATTGTGACCTTCGCAAGTCCTGCGATGATCCGGTTCCGCCGCGGGAAGCAACCCGGCCTCGCAGCTTTGCCCGGTGACTCCTCTGAGACAACGAGGCCTGCCCGCGCGATCTGCGCATGCAGGTAATGGTGGCCAACTGGATACGGCACGTCCACACCGGTGCCGAGGACCGCTACGGTCCGTCCACCGACCTCGAGCGCAGCGCGGTGCGCGGTAGCGTCCACCCCGCGTGCCATGCCGCTGACGATGCAGGCGCCTGCACGCGCCAGCGCGGTCGCAAGCCGCTGAGTGGTGCGCTCGCCGTATCCCGTCATCTGCCTCGTGCCGACGATCGCCACGCACGGCGCGTCCAGTATGGAGCGGTCACCGAGCGTCCACACCGCCTGCGGTGGGTGGGGTATGTCGAGCAGCGAGGGCGGAAAGTCTGACTCGCGGCGGTGCCACACCTGCGGCACGACCACGGGTGCGGACGCGACGCTGCTCGCCGCGAAGTTCGAGGCGTTGGCGTCGATCACGCTATGAGCGTGGCGCCCCGGCGCGCCCGTCGGCCGCCGCGCCGGGAGGAGCCTTGGAGGCACGGCGCAAAGCTGGGGTTGTGC